>NZ_CP073050.1:0-113048 GCF_001037485.2 Citrobacter sp. MGH105
ATGAACCTCCAGCATGAGCGGATCGACGCCCTGTGCCAGCAACTCAAACTCGAACGGGTGGCAACGCATTACCCCGTCCTGGCGCAGCAGGCGGTGCGCGAGGACTTCAGCTTCACCGACTTCCTGGAACACCTGTTGCGGCATGAAGCGGGGTGTCGCCAGCAGCGCAGCCGCGAACTGCTGACGCGGATGGCTTGCTTCCCGGGCATCAAGACCCTGGAGGACTATGACTTCAGCTTCAACCCCGGCGTGCCCAAGGCACTGGTGCAGGAGCTGGGCAGTCTGGCGTTTGTCGAACGGGCCGAGAACGTGGTGCTGATCGGACCCTCTGGCATCGGCAAGACCCACCTCGCCATCGCCTTGGGTTACAAGGCCGCGCAAGCCGGGGTCAAGACACGCTTCATCACGGCAGCCGACCTGATGCTGCAACTGAGCACGGCGCAGCGACAAGGGCGGCTGAAGGAATACTTCAACCGCGCCATCCTCGGTCCACGGCTGCTGGTGATCGATGAGATCGGCTACCTGCCTTTCGGACGCGAGGAAGCGAACCTGTTCTTTCAGGTGGTGGCGAAGCGCTATGAGAAAGGGGCGATGATCCTGACCTCGAACCTGCCGTTCAGCCAGTGGGCCGACGCGTTTGCCGGCGATACCACCCTGACAGCCGCGATGCTGGATCGGCTGCTGCACCATGCCCATATCCTGACCCTGAGCGGCGAAAGCTACCGCTTGAAGGACAAGAGGAAGGCGGGAGTGGTCAGGAAAAATTCCAAACCCGAATGATCCAGGTGGGTCAGTATTACTTTGGTGATTCAGGGGTAAAGTGGGTCAGTTTTCAGTTGGTGTTGACACCGGCGTACCCTCGGTGCTATCTTCGCGCCCCAATAGTCGGGGCTTGGCCAGGACTTCCTGAGGCCGTCCGTAACGTGGATGCCGAGGTCAGGCGAGGTGGCCGACCCATGAACGCCGACCTGATTCGTTTTTCAATAGCGCTGGACGTTGTGGTGCCAGGGACTTACCAACCCGATGTGTGCCCATCCGGGGCAGTTACAGCCGTTACAGCCTCTGGAGAGGGAGCGGCTTGCCGCTCGGTGATAATCCCAGCTGTAGCGGCCTGATTACATCCGGCCGCTACACCTAGCTCCACCTTCAAACAAGGAATATCGTTGATGTCACTGTATCGCCGTCTAGTTCTGCTGTCTTGTCTCTCATGGCCGCTGGCTGGCTTTTCTGCCACCGCGCTGACCAACCTCGTCGCGGAACCATTCGCTAAACTCGAACAGGACTTTGGCGGCTCCATCGGTGTGTACGCGATGGATACCGGCTCAGGCGCAACTGTAAGTTACCGCGCTGAGGAGCGCTTCCCACTGTGCAGCTCATTCAAGGGCTTTCTTGCTGCCGCTGTGCTGGCTCGCAGCCAGCAGCAGGCCGGCTTGCTGGACACACCCATCCGTTACGGCAAAAATGCGCTGGTTCCGTGGTCACCCATCTCGGAAAAATATCTGACAACAGGCATGACGGTGGCGGAGCTGTCCGCGGCCGCCGTGCAATACAGTGATAACGCCGCCGCCAATTTGTTGCTGAAGGAGTTGGGCGGCCCGGCCGGGCTGACGGCCTTCATGCGCTCTATCGGCGATACCACGTTCCGTCTGGACCGCTGGGAGCTGGAGCTGAACTCCGCCATCCCAGGCGATGCGCGCGATACCTCATCGCCGCGCGCCGTGACGGAAAGCTTACAAAAACTGACACTGGGCTCTGCACTGGCTGCGCCGCAGCGGCAGCAGTTTGTTGATTGGCTAAAGGGAAACACGACCGGCAACCACCGCATCCGCGCGGCGGTGCCGGCAGACTGGGCAGTCGGAGACAAAACCGGAACCTGCGGAGTGTATGGCACGGCAAATGACTATGCCGTCGTCTGGCCCACTGGGCGCGCACCTATTGTGTTGGCCGTCTACACCCGGGCGCCTAACAAGGATGACAAGTACAGCGAGGCCGTCATCGCCGCTGCGGCTAGACTCGCGCTCGAGGGATTGGGCGTCAACGGGCAGTAAGGCTCTGAAAATCATCTATTGGCCCACCACCGCCGCCCTTGCGGGCGGCATGGATTACCAACCACTGTCACATTTAGGCTAGGAGTCTGCGCGGCAGAGCCGTGTGACCGGTTTTCTGTAGAGCACTGACGATGGCGGCGGCGCTCTCTGCAATTGGCAAGGCGTCGGCGCCAAGGATACCAATCTTGCGGCGCGCGGCGTGTTATGACGACTGGGGTGCATTTGAGCCGCCCCATTTAACCTTCGCCCTCACAGATACGCCATTCGCCTCAGATTTAGCGCCATGCAGACGAGCTTCCACTCGGCTTGCACCTTGTCCAGGCCCCTCATGCTGAACTGACGCAATCCCATCACCGCCTTGATCCAACCATTCGGAGCCTCCACGATCGACTTGCGCCGGCGGTAAGCTGCATCGCCTTGCTCCGTTTTCAATTTCGCCGCAATCGCCGCCGTATGCGGATGGGTCTTGGCATTGACCTTGGCATCTTCACGTCCCTCGCGGCCGAGGGCAACGATGACATCGCCGTGGTGATCGGCGACCTTTGCCAGAACAGCCTCACTACGGAATCCCGCATCCGCCAGCGTCTGGGCCGGCATTTCTCCGGTGTTGGCCTGAACTGCTGCCAGCATGCCCAGCAGCGCCTGACTGTCCGCGGCGCAGTTGGTCAACTCCGCCGCCACGATGATCTGGTGCTCGGCATCGACCGCTGTGTACCCGTTGTAGCTCTGCTCGGAGCCACCACCGGCGTGTTTCATGATCCGGCTGTCCGGATCGGTGAAGCTTTCCTGATCACGGTCATCCGGCACACCAAACTCGCGTTTGTACGAGCCACCGCCCTTGTCCGAGCCATCCGGATGGCGAGGCCGGCGGCCATCGTCTTCGCTGCGCCCCCGGGCCTGGTCCGCTTCACGCTGGCGCGCTTCCAGGCGCGCCTTTGCCGCCTGGATCGCCTCCAGGCGCTTCTCGCGGCGAGAAATCTCGGCAGGAATGTCCAGCTCCGGCTCGTTACGCTCCTGGTCGTCGGTAGCCTTGGCGCGATCAAGCAGCGCCTTGATCTCGCAATGCAATTCGTCCTCGGCCGGCTTCATGCGCTTATAGCTCATCGCCTTGTGGCGGCTGGCGTTGGCTTTTACCTTGGTGCCGTCGACCGCGATCGTGCCAAGCTTCACCAGCCCACATTCGCGCGCCAGTTGCACCACCTGAACGAACAAATTCTCAAGCTCGGTCAGGTGTAGGGCACGGAAGTCACTCAGCGTGCGGTGGGCCGGGAAGTTTCCAGCGGCCAGCACACGCAACGCGACATCCTCGTACAGCTTCCTGGCTAGTTTGCGCGAAGAGAAGACGCCGCTCGCGTAACCATAGATCAGCACTTTGACCATCATCGCCGGATGAAACGGCTGATTGCCCGGACCACCGCCGGCATACCGGGCGTGGAATGCGCTCAAGTCCAGCGTATCGACAGTCTCGCTGATGAAGTAGGCAAGATGCCCTTCAGGTAGCCACTCTCCCAGAGAAGGGGGCAGCAGATAGGATTGGTCGGGTCGGTAAGGAAGGTAACTGGCAGCCATCCCCGTATCGTCCTCGATCTTCCGCCGATTTGGCTTCTGCCGCGCAGGCTCCTAGGCCACCGTAGCTAAACATACGAGAAAAACCGCTTCTTGAGCGCTCTCTGAGACCACCTTGGGGTCGGTTCCGGCTGAGGGCGAAATGACACCCTAAGCGTTAGCTCTGTGTCGTTGCACGATGTCAGCGACGGTATTCTTGCTGATACCGAGCTCGCGTGCGATCCAGCGATAGCTGCGTCCCTCGGCCCTCATCGCAACCACCTTAGGCAAAAGTCGGTCTGATTTTGGTCGCACTCCGGCCTGACGACCAAGCCTCTTACCACGTGCCTTCGCAACAGCAAGGCCTGACTTGACCCGCTCGCTGATGAGATCCCGCTCAAACTCCGCAATGCCGGAAAGAAACGTCGCCAGCATTCGTCCATACGGCGACGAAAGATCGAACGCCATTCCATTCATGGCTATCACGGAAACCTTCCAGTTCTCCAGTTCACGTAGCGTATTGAGCAGATCGAGCGTCGAGCGCCCCCACCGGGAAAGCTCAGTGACCAGGATTGCATCAATTTGTCTGGACTGGGCAAGCGCCAGGACTTTCTTTCGCTCGGCCCGGTCGAGTTTAGTTCCTGAACCTGTTTCCTTAAATATTCCCACCACGTCGTAGCCGGCACGGCCGGCGAAGGCTCGCAGATCAAATTCCTGGCGTTCACAAGACTGATCCGCTGTTGAAACCCGGCAGTAAATGGCGGCACGATGTCCCAATTGAACCCTCCTGGATTTTTGTATCGGAACGCCCTGATTTATATGGGCTGGCTGTTGTCCAAAACAGACTATACTTCAAAAGGGACGAATTTGTATGTCACGACGCCATATTTTCACCGAACGGCAGCGAGCAGCGCTGTTCGATCTGCCCACGGACGAACTGTCGCTACTGAAGTTCTACACGCTGGGCGATGATGACCTGGAAAACATTAGGCAGCGCCGCAGACCGGAAAACAGGATTGGCTTTGCCCTGCAACTTTGTGCCTTACGATATCCGGGCCGTGCACTGGCTCCTGGTGAGATGATCCCGCGTGAAATCCTTTCCTTCGTCGGTGCTCAGCTTGGAGTTCCGGCTGATGCGCTTCTCACTTATGCCACACGGCGCCAAACCCGTCAGCAGCACATGGACACGCTGCGCGAAATTTACGGCTACAAGACCTTCACGGGCCGTGGTGCCCGTGATCTGCGGGAGTGGACTTTCGGCCAGGCCGAAGATGCCAGATCAAACGAGGATCTTGCTCATCGTTTTATTGTGCGGTGTCGGGAAACTTCCACCATTCTGCCCGCAGTATCGACAATCGAGCGCTTGTGCGCGGATGCTCTGGTCGCCGCTGAGCGGCGGATTGAAACGCGGATTGTGGAAAATTTAACAGCGGATGTTCGCGATCACCTGGACAAACTTCTGAGTGAAATGCTCGCCGGCAATATCAGTCGTTTCATCTGGCTTCGCAACTTCGAGGTTGGTAACAACTCGGCTGCTGCTAACCGTTTGCTCGACAGGCTCGAATTTCGGCACTGTTGCAAATAGTCGGTGGTGATAAACTTATCATCCCCTTTTGCTGATGGAGCTGCACATGAACCCATTCAAAGGCCGGCATTTTCAGCGTGACATCATTCTGTGGGCCGTACGCTGGTACTGCAAATACGGCATCAGTTACCGTGAGCTGCAGGAGATGCTGGCTGAACGCGGAGTGAATGTCGATCACTCCACGATTTACCGCTGGGTTCAGCGTTATGCGCCTGAAATGGAAAAACGGCTGCGCTGGTACTGGCGTAACCCTTCCGATCTTTGCCCGTGGCACATGGATGAAACCTACGTGAAGGTCAATGGCCGCTGGGCGTATCTGTACCGGGCCGTCGACAGCCGGGGCCGCACTGTCGATTTTTATCTCTCCTCCCGTCGTAACAGCAAAGCTGCATACCGGTTTCTGGGTAAAATCCTCAACAACGTGAAGAAGTGGCAGATCCCGCGATTCATCAACACGGATAAAGCGCCCGCCTATGGTCGCGCGCTTGCTCTGCTCAAACGCGAAGGCCGGTGCCCGTCTGACGTTGAACACCGACAGATTAAGTACCGGAACAACGTGATTGAATGCGATCATGGCAAACTGAAACGGATAATCGGCGCCACGCTGGGATTTAAATCCATGAAGACGGCTTACGCCACCATCAAAGGTATTGAGGTGATGCGTGCACTACGCAAAGGCCAGGCCTCAGCATTTTATTATGGTGATCCCCTGGGCGAAATGCGCCTGGTAAGCAGAGTTTTTGAAATGTAAGGCCTTTGAATAAGACAAAAGGCTGCCTCATCGCTAACTTTGCAACAGTGCCAGCGGATGGATATGCACCGGCCGTTATCGAACAAATGACCACAGGCGCTGCCTACAATCTGGCTTATCCACGAATCCCGTTAAAACGCTCTGAGAACGCCACCAGCGAACGGAAGCGAAAACCTGACGTGGACATTCAGGGAGAGCCTTGCGAGCGCTTTGTGACCCAGCGGAGCGGCGCAGCGCAGACAAAATTCAAGAATCTCCTTGTTGAGAATTTCGCGGGTCGGTGTGCGGTCACGGGATGGGTTAATGGTGGTGTGCTGGTAGCGGCTCATATCGAGCATGGGACGCGCTACAACCCTTCGAACGGCATCCTGGGGTCGGTTCCGGCTGAGGGCGAAATGACACCCTAAGCTTTCGGTTCCTTGGGCCAAAGATATTCGCCAGTCAGTAGAATGTGCGCCCAGCCCAATGGGGATATGTGGGGAAGAAATTCAGGGGGAACATCCAACCCTTCGTTCCGCCGCTCCGTGACGGCATGACCAAGATGGACGGTATTCCAGTAAATGATCACCGCAGTCAATAAATTGAGCCCAGCGATTCGGTAGTGCTGCCCCTCTGTCGTGCGATCGCGAATTTCCCCCTGCCTCCCGATACGGAGCGCATTTTTGAGCGCATGGTGGGCCTCTCCCTTGTTAAGACCGATCTGAGCACGCCGCTGCATGTCCGTATCCAGGATCCACTCAATAATGAAAAGGGTCCGTTCAATACGACCAACTTCACGAAGCGCAACTGCAAGGTTGTTTTGTCGTGGGTAAGAAGCGAGCTTGCGCAGGAGTTGGCTGGGCCTGATTTTGCCAGCGGTCATCGTCGCGGCACAACGGAAAATATCAGGCCAGTTCGCAACGATAAGATCCTCCCGGGCTTTTCCACCTACCAACTTGCGTAACTCCCTGGGGGTCGTATCGGGATTAAATACGTACAACCGCTTCGATGGCAGATCCCTGATTCGCAGAACGAGATTGTAGCCGAGCAGGCTACTGGCTCCGAACAAATGGTCGGTGAATCCTGCTGTATCGGCATACTGTTCGCGAACATGGCGACCGACCTCGTTCATCAGTAGTCCATCGAGAATATACGGTGCCTCGCTCACGGTCGCCGGGATCGACTGACAAGCGAATGGCGCGAACTGGTCGCTTACGTGAGTATACGCTTTGAGGCCGGGAACAGAACCATATTTGGCATTGACCATGTTCATGGCTTCGCCATGCCGCGCTGTCGGGAAAAACTGACCATCGCTCGATGCTGACGTGCCCATCCCCCAGACGCGTGACATCGGCAGTTTACCCTGCGCGGCCACCACAATTGCCAATGCCTGGTTCATGGCTTCGCTTTCAACATGCCAGCGGGCAAGGCGTGAGAGCTGCCAGTAATCATGCGTGTTTGTAGCTTCCGCCATCTTACGCAGGCCCAGATTGAGCCCTTCAGCGAGCAGGACGTTGAGCAGACCGATCCGGTCGCGACATGGAGCCCCGGTTCTCAGATGGGTAAACGCATCTGTGAAACCAAGGGCTGCATCAACTTCAAGCAGCATGTCGGTAATCCGAACGGACGGCATTCGGCGATACAGATCCAGTATGAGTGCCTCGGCACCATCCGGCACGTCTGCTGTCAACCTGTCGATCCGCAACGTTCCATCTTCTATGCTACCGTGCGGAATAGTGCCGTTACGGGCAGCCCGGGCCAGCCGCTTAAGAGCGATCGTGAGTCGCGCCTTTCTGTCTGCCAGCCAATCCTGTGGGTTGGAAGGCACGGCCAGTTTTGCATTTTCCTGCGCCGCGATCATCGGCACCAGTACCTGCTTGAGGTCACCATAGCGGCGCGAATGAGCGAGCCAGACATCTCCGGAACGAAAAGCATCCCGGAGGTGAAAGAGTACCGCCACTTCCCAAAGACGGGTATCTCCTTTTTCCTGAGCTCGTAAATGACGGTTCCATTTGGAGCTGGGCCGCAGGAAACGCCTTTCTGGCGATGCAACACCTTTCATCTCTCCGATCGACAAAGCTGCTGCTACCAATGGTCCGGCGACCGGCGCGGCTTCGAGCTTCAGACAGCGCAACATGCGGGGCGCATAACGACGAAAGCGATGGTATCCCTGCCCGACATATGCAAGAGGCTCATCGGCTAGCGTGTTGCTGAGTTGAGTCCCTGTCGCTACCAGTTGAGCGAGCCGGTCCCATGCAACCGAACTGGCGACAGCCATCTCCAGCGGGGTTCCGTCACTGCGGGCCTCAAGCAACGAAGCTCCCAGCGCGGTGAAGGTACGGATCGTATCCGCGAGTGTGGCTTTAGAGCCGGAAATTGTTTCGTCATGCTGGCGCTTCGCTTCCCGCCAGGTTTTTCCTACGATCCTGTCATGGGTTTCGACTATGGCATCAGCAATCGCCGCTTCCCACTCCACAACACAGACGGCAAGGATCGCCCAGCGGCGGTCCGAAGTGATGTCACGCAAACCGTCGGTGAAGTAGCGTTCACCCTGCCGACGCAGCCGGGCAATGCGATGGGCAGGTATGCTGGCCAAAGCACTATGATTGATATTCAGGGTACGCAGAAATTCGGGCACTGTTGCAAAGTTAGCGATGAGGCAGCCTTTTGTCTTATTCAAAGGCCTTACATTTCAAAAACTCTGCTTACCAGGCGCATTTCGCCCAGGGGATCACCATAATAAAATGCTGAGGCCTGGCCTTTGCGTAGTGCACGCATCACCTCAATACCTTTGATGGTGGCGTAAGCCGTCTTCATGGATTTAAATCCCAGCGTGGCGCCGATTATCCGTTTCAGTTTGCCATGATCGCATTCAATCACGTTGTTCCGGTACTTAATCTGTCGGTGTTCAACGTCAGACGGGCACCGGCCTTCGCGTTTGAGCAGAGCAAGCGCGCGACCATAGGCGGGCGCTTTATCCGTGTTGATGAATCGCGGGATCTGCCACTTCTTCACGTTGTTGAGGATTTTACCCAGAAACCGGTATGCAGCTTTGCTGTTACGACGGGAGGAGAGATAAAAATCGACAGTGCGGCCCCGGCTGTCGACGGCCCGGTACAGATACGCCCAGCGGCCATTGACCTTCACGTAGGTTTCATCCATGTGCCACGGGCAAAGATCGGAAGGGTTACGCCAGTACCAGCGCAGCCGTTTTTCCATTTCAGGCGCATAACGCTGAACCCAGCGGTAAATCGTGGAGTGATCGACATTCACTCCGCGTTCAGCCAGCATCTCCTGCAGCTCACGGTAACTGATGCCGTATTTGCAGTACCAGCGTACGGCCCACAGAATGATGTCACGCTGAAAATGCCGGCCTTTGAATGGGTTCATGTGCAGCTCCATCAGCAAAAGGGGATGATAAGTTTATCACCACCGACTATTTGCAACAGTGCCGTTCGTCCTGCACTGCTTCCAGAAGAAGAGCAAGAGCGGAATCGCCACGCCAAAGGCCGACATGGACATCATCCGCGCTCGGCTGAAGGTGGCCGAGGTATTGGCACAGGAGCTATGAAATGCAAAAACGAATCATTGAAGGCGTCGAGGTTCAGCGCAGCTCGGGCAACGTCTTTGCCGACCTTGGACTGCCTGACGCTGAAAAGCTCAAGATCAAGACCGGCCTGGTGGTCGAGATCAGGAGGGCCATGCGCGCCCTTGGGCTGACTCAACAAGCGGCGGCCAAACGCATGGGCATCCCGCAACCGAAGGTGTCGGGCATGATGCGCGGCGACTTCACCAATCTATCCGAACGCAAGCTGATGGATTGTCTGAATCGCCTCGGCTACGACATCGAAATCAAGGTACGGCCAGCAGCCGAGCCGATCGGGCATCTAACGCTCGCAACCGCTTAATCGGAGCTCTCCTGATGGCAGCCCGCATCACCGACGACGAATGGGACGAACTGACTCCCGAGAATTTCGATACCACGGCACTGCTGCGTGCAGTCGATGCCGTGGACGTGCTGCGCGGCGATTTGAATGACAGCGCAGACGGCGCACCTCCGCAACTGCGCACCGACCTGTTGAAGCTGCATCAACTGGCAATGGCCGCGTTCAACGAGGGATCACGCAGCCGAGTGGCTGAGCTATTTGATCTCGCCGTGGATCTTCAGGATCAGGTTGATCATCTGATGACCTCGCTGGAACAAGTGCAAGAAACCCTGTCCCGGTTGACGGCGCTCTACCCAGAAAGCCTGTCCTGAATGTTCTTGGAGACAACCACATCATGAGCCGCAGCCGCCGCAAAACGCCCATCGTTGGGCACACGACCTGCCGTAGCGAGCGCGAGGACAAGAAACTCTGGCATCAGCGCTGGCGAACCCACGAGCGCACCGCGCTGGCCAGCGCGTCGCCGGAAGCTCTATGCGCCCATCTGCCTCTACTGGAAAACCAGGTCAGCAACGTCTGGTCGATGGGTAAGGATGGCCGCTCCTACTGGCCCATCAAGCGCCAGGCCGCCACGGCGGATCGCATTGCCAACCACAAGGGACGCAATCCGCAAGAGCGCGCCTCCCTGAAAAAGCGTCTGCTGCGCAAGTGGATGAGCAAATGAACCTGTCCACCATCGAGGCGCTGGCTATCGCTTGGGCGCGAATCGCTGAAGAAGCAGAACTCCCAGCCGGCTACGAGGGCACGGCGACGCCAGAGGCGCATCGGGCCTGCGAGGTGATCCAGGAGCGGATTCGAGAGCACGTCGTCGCCACCAATGACATGCGGCTGTTCGGCCTGCTGCACCTGCTTGGGCAGGCGTCGCTGCGCATGGAGCAAGCGCTGTGGCCGGAAGAATATGCGCGGATGACCCGCGAGGTCGAGGAAGCTCTCCGAGAGGCCGACGACCCCAACGCCAAGTCGTACACCCACGAAGAAGTCATGCAGGCGATGCAGGAACGCATCGACCGAGCGCGAGACAAAGCCATGTTGATCGGCTGACGGAAATTTCGGCGGTTCCGGCTGATCCAAGAATCTTGGCGTGACCTTACCTCCGCTCTACCGCTGGGTGCCAGCCTCGGCGCACGCCTAACCACCCAACTCAGAAAGGAAAATAAGTTGGTAAAACGCATTCCCGTATCCGAGCTTCGTCTCGGCATGTACATCCACAAGCTCGCCGGCTCTTGGTTTCGACACCCATTCTGGCGCGGCAGCTTCCTGCTGACCGAGCCTCAGGATCTCTCTGCCATTCGAGAATGTGGCGTCGGGGAGGTCTGGGTCGACTTGGCCAAAAGCCAAGTCGACCCAGAGAGCCCAGAGAGCCCAGAGAGCCCAGAGCCCAGAGCCCAGAGCCCAGAGCCCAGAGCCCAGAGCCCAGAGCCCAGAGCCCAGAGCCCAGAGCCCAGAGAATTGTCGGAGGAGCAATCTCTGCCGTCTAGTCCACTAAGCAAGAAAAGTGACGGCGCAACCTCAATGGAGAGCGAAATGTGTTATGCACGGAAACTCTGTCTTGCGGCCAAGTCCCAAGTCATGGACATGTTCCAGGAAGCCCGGCTTGGCAAGGCCGTCGACCCAAGCACGACGTTGCCGCTGGTCGGAGAAATCGCTGCCTCGGTGCTGCGCCAACCTCATGCCCTCATCAGCGTCGCACGCATCAAAACGCACGACGATTACACCTACCTGCACTCGGTTGCCGTCTGCGCCCTGATGCTATCGCTGGCCCGGCATCTCGATCTAGACGAGGAGCAAACGCGCCTGGCTGGCATCGGCGGACTGATGCACGACCTAGGCAAGGCCGCGATGCCGCTGGAAGTGCTTAACAAACCAGGCAAGCTCACCGATGCCGAGTTCGCCATCATGAAGCGCCACCCTGTGGAGGGCGCAAAGATGCTGCGCGCAGGCGGGGCCGAGCCCGGGGTGGTGGACATTGCCCTGCACCATCACGAGAAGATCGACGGAACCGGCTACCCGGATCGCTTGGCCGGTGACGCCATTTCACTCCTGGCCCGCATGGGCGCAATCTGCGACGTCTATGATGCCGTGACGTCGGAGCGAGCCTACAAAAAGCCGTGGGACCCGTCCGCGGCGATGCGGCAGATGGCCAAGTGGGAGGGCCATTTCGACAAACGCATCTTCCACGCCTTCGTCAAGGCCGTGGGCATCTACCCCGTCGGCTCCTTGGTTCGCCTGTCCTCTCAGCGTCTGGCCGTTGTCGTTGAGCCGGGAATGGAATCACTGCTGACTCCCAAGGTTCGCGTGTTCTTCTCGCTACGCTCGAGAGAGCCGATCCCGATGCAGACCATCGACCTGGCGGCCACGAGTTGCAAGGACAGTATCACTGGCCCCGAAGACCCGACGCTCTGGAACTTCAAGAACCTCGACGACTTGTGGATGGAATAGCCCCCACAAAACGACGGCCCCGTGAGGGAGCCGTTGAACATCGTCGAGCGATGCCCGTCCAGGGAGGGATGGCCGAGCTCGATTCTCCAGAAGGTAGCTGGTGACACGAGTGTTGAGCCCACCCAACTAGGGTGACGGAAATTTCTGGGGTTCCGGCTTACATCCCCTGACTACGCCTTAGCGTGCTTTATTTTCCGAATTCTGAGACGACCCCATGAAGGCGCCAGCTTGAGCTGAATGTGGCTCTTCTGGTTAGTGGCGCCGTAGCCCGGCGCAGCCGGTTGATCTATAGAGGATCGCTATCAACCCCCCCTTCCCTGCAAAGCCATAACCCGCTAATCGCGACGCAGAAGCATCTGTGCGCCATCGGAGTGGTCACGACAAGGCGTAGCCGCAGTCGGGGCGTATCTCCGCGTTAGCGGGCCGTCAGGGCCGCTTACGGGCGTGTACTAAAAACTCACAGCGACACTACTCACAGCCACTCAGAATTCTAGTTACAACATCCATCATTAAAAGCGACGTTGTTCCGGGCCTTCGGCCCGGGGCGGCCTCGCTTTTCAGTGGTGGGGAGGGGCTGTGAGGGTTCAGGCAGGCACTGTTCCTGCTTTTGAGTGAGTATTTTGAATGTTGTAACTATATGTGCCGTGCCGGGGCCCGTCGCGTAGCGATGGGAGCTACTTGGGGTCAGTTTGGATATAGAGAATTATTGTACGGTAAGCCTGTTTTTTGAACAGGCTTACCTGTAGCAATAGGGTGTACTCCCGCGCTATACAGCGTTTTCAGGGGATTTTGTCTTAATCGGATAACCTAAATGCGATACAGCAAGAGCGACAACCTAAAAGCGATAGCCACTGACGATAAATCAATCACTTACGTATCCGAATTGGTTAAATAATGTGCTTAACGTACAAAAATTTCCGATCTCCAAACTGACCCCTACTTTAGGCAGTTGCCGAACCGGCGCGGACGTGAGTCCGCTGCAAGGGCGGGCATTTTCAGGAGCCTGTCCACAGGTCAGGCGACGAACAGGTTATATATTTATATGAATGAAATAAAAGATATTTAAAAGAAGTATAGAGCAGGTTTTTAAAGGAAACCACGCACTTTGAAATCAGGTCGGCTGGCGCTCTGTAAGCATAACGGTTGTAACCTTATGGAAAGGTCCCTTGCAGTTATTTGTGGGTAACTGAATCTGGCGACGAGATGTGCCACTCTGATGCAATTTCTGGCCATTCTGATGGCGGAATGGGGTGAATGTCAGGAAGGACGGCCGTCATTTCGTGCAGAAAACCGTCAACGATGGACTGCAGACGTGCGAAACCCTCCGGCGCCAGCCGGATTTTTCACACAGGAAGGGTTATATGGGGACGGTGGCCAGCCGCGTGTAGTTGTTACCACGCGACATCAGCATGCGCTCTTTCACGCGCCGCTCCAGCTCACGCTGGAGAGCATCCCTGTCGCCGACGAAACGCCCTTTGGCGTAGTCACGCGTCAGCTGCTGTTTCACCAGCGTCACAATGTCCTTACGGGCTCTGTCCGCGTCACGTCGGGCGCGGGCGCGCTTCAGGCCATGCTGTTTACGTTCGGACTGGTAGCTGCGGAACCGTTCGCGCACAAACCGCCAGGCCTTCGCTATCAGCTCGTCCATCTCCAGCGGCTTCAGGTTCTGCTTCTTACGCTGCTGATTCTCCCATTCCACACGGCTGCGCCTCGCGGCCACAACGGCCACGTCAGAGACGTCGAGCGCGGAGAACAGTGCCGGCGTGAAGGTGATATCGGTCGGGATATTGCAGCCAATCTGCGGGTCATACTCGGTCTGATAGGTAATCAGCCCCAGCTCCGCCATAAACGTCAGCGCCCGCGTGGCGCGGGTGATGGACAGATTACCGCTTTTCGACTCGGTGGCGAGACCGCACTCGATGGCCAGATTGGTGATGGAGCGCTGAACGCGGTTGGCCAGCGGGTCATAGTGGAAACACAGCCCCTGGAGCAGGGCATCGATGGCCCGGCGGCGCAACAGTGGCGGCATCCGGTGACGTTTACCCAGCGAGCGTAAGAACGCCACATGGATGGAAAAGTCAAAACGGGACGTGAAGCCTTCGGCTTTCGCCATCAGCTTACGACAGAACGGCAGTGTCTTTTTGCCTTCACGCGGCGTGAATGCCGGGTTCGGGTTTTTGACCTGACGGTAATGGGAGAACAGGGTCTGGGCGTCAGTCACACCTTCCCGCACTTATGTTGCACGGAAGGAGTAAATGGCACAGAAACGGGTATTGCAGTTTTCTGAGCATAAAACTATACTCCCTGCATAGAGCAACAGCTTCTATACAGTTTAAGTAGGCCCCGTTAATCTTCTCTTAGTCGCCAAACCTGGTGAAGATTATCGGGGTTTTTGCTTTTCTGGTCCCGGGTAGACACCTCATCAGAACCAGTTCCCTGCCACCTTATGGCGTGGCCAACCAAGAATTCACTAAAACGATCAGTAATCTAGCATCCAATGAGAAAACGTTCAAGAATGTGAAGTCTTTACATCGAGAACGCCGCGTTCAGAAAGTTCACGTTCGAGTAAGGTCTCAATAAACTGAGCTTGAGTGAGCCCTTCCTCTTCACAGATCGTAATCATCCAATCTTTAAGAGGATTTTTAACAAAAACCTTCACTTCTTTATGTGTTTCACGTTTACGCGCAATCGCGGCAAGCTGTCTTTCACTCGCCGACATCGGCTTACCTTTTCGGTAAGAACGCTTTTCTTTCGATGAGGAAGTTACTGCATTTTCGATCTGCGACATCTCTGCCTCCTCAAGGATCAAACTTGGATCGTTTGCAGAGAATACTACAGATATCTGAAATCAGCGACTTAACTTTACGCGAAGGTGTGAGCCATGTTGGCGCATGGTTCACCAGGATAGATGTAGATTGCGGATCAAATGACGATGCGACTTAGTATGAAGAATGCCAGTCCGTTCCTCCGTCCCAGCGCGACTGCCAGTGCTGAAGGTAGGTTTGTGCCACTTCCGGCACCTCATTAATAACCAGCACATTCTCGCTATTCCGCGATGCAGCAGAGCGAGTGTAGTTAAAGCTACCAGCCTCAACTGTATGATTATCAACAATAATGACTTTGTCATGCATGATGGCGTAGCGACCGTTGGTGCGCAGCGGAATTCCCGCGTTCACCACGATGTTCATCGCCGCCTGGCTGGCTTTGCTCCGGTTGCCCTTTTCATCAAGCACTATCTTCACATCCACACCACGACGTTTTGCCCTGACAAGCGCACTAACCACCTCCGGAGACGTAAATGAGTAGCCCATCAGCCGAATTTCCTGCTGTGCTGACTCAATCGTCTTAAGGACCAGCTGCAACGCGCTGCCTTCAGGTGAAAAGCCGACCTGAACGGAGGATGCCGCTGCTGCGGGCTGAATACAGCTCAGCGAAAGACATACCAGACCGGACACGGCCAGCTGGCGAAAGGTGAACTTACGCATTAAATAACCTCAGAAATACTGTTCGGATGTGTTAACCAGAAACGCCGGAGACGGGGAAAACTTGCTTTTACCCTTCTCCGGGGTTGGACAACTGAGCACGGCGAAGGCGTCAGTCTCTTTTAGCGGTATCAGTTGGCGGACGCCTGATTATTTTTTGGTATCACCGGCAGCATGACTGATGGCCTGCTGCAGGGCCTCCGCGCTGGTGTATCCCGGAATAACCGTCACGTTATCAGCACTGGCGCCGGCTGACGGGAGAACCACCAGGGCCGGGGTACCGCTGAAGCCCAGCTGCTGCGCAAGTGTGTTTATGCCATCCAGGGTCCCCTGAACATCTGGGGCTGTTTTCGCATCGAACTTCACGGCTTTTGCGGCCGCGCTGATATCAGCATCGGTCAGCTTACCCTCGTTGTGGGCGGTAGCGTAAATCGCGTTGTGATAGTTAAGGTAAGCATCGGCCCCCTTCTGCTTCCAGATCTGAAGCCCGGTTTTCGCCGCACTGAGCGACGTCGGCCAGCGCTGGCCAAATATCGGGAATTCCTTGAACACAAAGCGCACGTCCGGGTTAGCTTTTATTACCTTCTCCAGTTCCGGCGCCAGGCGGGCACAGTAGATGCACTGGTAATCAAAGAATTCAACGACCGTCACTTTCGCATCAGCAGGACCATATGATGGTGTGCCTTTATCGTTCAGCAGCGCTGCCTGATTCTGAACCACGGCGGCCGTCATCGCCTGCTGCTGCTTCTCCTGCTGTTGGGCCTGCAGCTTCTGGCTGACCTCAACCAGCACTTCCGGATGAGCCAGCAGGTAGTCTTTCGCGATTTCACCAATGCGGGCTTCCTGTTCCGGGGTAAAGGCAACGGCAGGTTTCTCTGCTGCCCCCGCCACGCCGGAGACCAGAAGGCCTGCGGCAAGCATGACTGAAAGGGTTTTATTCATGTTCATCCTGTGTTTTTCTCTTCTCGGTTGTTATCAGTTCGTTCCGTGCACGGGTGGCGACGCTTCTGACCGCCCTGCGCTGTCGTTTAGCGTGCTCCTGAGCCCTGCGCTCCACGGCATACGCCGCCTCCTCCGCACTCACCGCTGCGACCGGTTCACCGGCAAGGTTTTTACGCCACGCGCCCACCGTCATGGCGCCCAGATACGCATCCGAGCGGGTGACGGCGGCAAGGCAGCGTTTCAGCGTCTTCACGGAAATCTCCAGCCCGCGCCGGCGAATGTCATTGACCATTGCCTCCCGGATGTTGACCGCCAGGAGCTGCGGCTGGCCGTCCGTCACCAGGGCTGGCCAGCAACGCTTCAGGAGCGCGAGCGCGTCCGCAAGCGGCATGACCTTCCGGTACACCGGTTCCGGGGCAGGTTTGCGCCTGGCCGCCCGCATGGCCTCCCTCTCCTGGGCCTGTTGCTCAGCCCACTGCCGGGCTTTCTCTGCTTTTCTGGCGGCCTTCTCGTCCGCCTGCGCCTTTTTCGCGCTCTCATCCACCGCCTGCTTCCTGACCTTCCAGGCAGGCGTCGTGTTCACCACCACGGTCTTTTTACGCGTGACCCGGCCCGGACCCGCACCGTCCGGTTCACTGTTGCTTACGGCACGCTGACCTTCTGGCTCCGCTTTGCGGCGCAGCGTCAGCGTGGGGCGCCCCTGCTCTGTCATCCTGCCTCCGGATAAATCTGTTTCACGTATACTCCCCTGACTGACCCTATTCTGACACGGCAGATATCACATCACCATCAGTCCGATGACGGCAAGGTGCACCGCGTAGAACAGCGGGAAAAATTCGCGCGGCCAGAACCTCGGCACGCGGCAACAGGTCCGGCTCAGCACCGTCAGGGTAACGCCGGGTATTACCAGACCCGCGATGGCAAAGGCGGGGCTGTCCGCGGCATTCAGCGCGAGTATCGCCAGTGCCAGACACAGCGCCAGCCCCGTGCGCGTGGTGCGCCGGCCCGTCATACATACGCCGCAGGCCAGCATCAGCATCACTACCCCCGCCAGCCCGTAGCTTCCCGCCGAAAACGGCAGCCAGGCCAGAACCAGCATCAGGGAGAGCGGCCACGTGCGCGGCCCGTGCCGCTGCATCATCGCCAGTGCCTGTCCGCTGACCGCAAAGGCAAACAGAATATTGCCCAGGTCCGGGCGCAGCCCGGCCAGTATCCAGCCGCCCTGCGCCACCCCGGCCCATATCCAGAGCCGGTTCAGGGCGCGCTGCTGAATCTGCGGATGGCGGGCGAGGTTCATGGCCCAGACCAGGCCAAAGAGCGGAAACGCTCCCCGACCGGCAAGACGCAGCCAGTCATTATCCAGTCCGCACAGCATGCTGATGTGGTCGGCCACCATCAGCAGCAGCGCCACGGTTTTGATAAGGTCGGTCTGGCCCGGCGTCCACACAAGCAGACGCTGCAGCCAGCAGTCGGCCACCACCACAAGGGGGAAGAGCGGATGGTTTTCAGCGCGCATATCAGTCGCCTCCCAGAGTCTTTTCACGCTCAAGGTCTCGCACCGTTTCGCGCTCCATCTGCTGCAGGCGGTCCCGCTGCACGCTCTCGCGCACCACCTGAGACACCGCCTCATCCCGGCGGCGTTCTTCCGGCGCATCCGGCAGCGTGAGGGGAGATGCCGGCGTTTCTTTTATCCGATCCATATCCCGCACCACATCCCGGACGGCGACGTCAGCCCCTCCGGCCGGCCTGTCGCCGCTGCGGGCCATCTCGCGGACCGCCTCTTCGGCACGCTTATCCAGCTCCCGCTGCACCTCAGCCTCCCGGGCCTGCTGTGCCAGCACCTCCGGCGGCACCGTTTCTGCGGGCTGCGTACCGGTGGCATCGGGCAGGCCGTCGGCCCAGACCCGACCGCCGGTAATGGCGCCGGGGTTCCACGGTCGCGCCTCGCCTTCGAGCCGCACCACCACGCCGCTCTGCGGATTCTCCCTCGCGAGCCGCACGCCCTCTTCCATATCCCGCGCCAGCAGCGACTCGCCGTTACGGCTGGCCTGCAGACCCGCAAACGCCGCGTCCCCGCTGCCCATCACCCGGCCTTCACCAGCGAGCCCCTTAAGCTGCCCGTCTCCGGACGTCAGGGCGCTCAGCCAGACGCCCGCCTTCCTGCCGTTGCGGTCGAAGGCCGGGAGCGCCACGTGCAGCTGCGGGTATTTACGCCCCGGCGAGATATATTTCGCCATCGAGCCCTCGGGCTGCAGCCCGGCCTGGCGCAGCGCGGCGCGACCGGCAGGCACCTCACCCAGCGCTTTTGCCGTCGCCGTCAGGCGGGCGGCATTCGCGACGGCGCGGTCGCCGCGCGGCTCCAGAATGTCATGCGCCGTACTTTTCGCCTGCGATTTTTCCATCGCGGCCACCCACTTATCCCGGTTGTCGGTATAGACCTGCGCGTGCTGCTTCATGCGGCTCAGCGCCACGTAGGCTGACTCGAAGCTCACCATCCGCTTACGTCCGCCGTCCGTACCCTGCAGGGAGATGGAGAAGGGCTCGCTCGCACCCTGTGAGCCTTCAACGGTGACGGCATAGGCCAGGTCGATGTGCTGCTCTGCCTGCTCGGCTGACGGCGTGAGCGTACGGGTCTGTTTCCCGTCCGACAGCGTGACACTGTCACCTTTTATCTCACTGACCGACCAGACGCTGTTGGCCACGAAGCCCCGCTCGTTGTCGCTTTTCGAAAAGCGCATCCGGTCGCCTTCCGACACGGTAATGGTGTCCTGACGGTAGAGCGTGACGCCCTCTGTCGCCGCCTGCGCGGGCGACAGGCTGCGGGTGTTGCCCTGCGCATCCTTCAGCATCACCAGGTGCGCCTCCCCGTCCAGCGCCTCAATGCTGTAATAGGTGCTGTCCAGCAGAACCAGGCTGTCGCGGGATGCCTCCCACGTTGCCATGCGCCGCAGCTCCCCGTCGCGGATATTGGCAGGCGTGAGAACCGGCAGCGTGACCTCTTTTTCGCCCACCTCGCCGGCACCCTGACGGGCGTCATGAATCATGGCGTTCACCTGGCGGCGGTCGGCGTTCAGGGCGGTGATAACGATGGTCTGCGCCTGCGCCTCTGACGTGCGCCCCGTGTAGTCCTTCACGATGGCCTCCAGCAGCGTCGCGGGCTGCCCGCCGGGCATCAGGTCGCCGGCCGCCACGGCTTTCGCAATGGCCTCCTCCCGTTCGCGGCTGAACTCCATGACGGAGCTGTCCGGCTGCCAGGCATCCGCCCTGCGCGGCACCTGTGCCGGCGCCACGCTCTCAATGGTCGTCAGGGCGCTGCCGATATCGCGGCTAATCAGGCTGTAGACGGCAGGTTTTAGTTCCGGCGTCTGGCGGACGATCTCCTGCATCACCGCCACGTCAATGGCGCTGCGCTTCTGCAGCAGGCGGAAGGGCTGGCCCGGGGCAATGGACTGCAGCTGGTCGGTATCCCCGCTGGAGACCGCGCGCCCCCCGCCCCCGGCAATCAGGCTGTACGCCTTCGCCATGTCGGCGTTACCGACCATTGAGCTTTCATCCACGAGAAACAGCACGTTGCTGAAGTCCGTTCGTTCGCCGCCGCGCAGCTGCTGCTGCGTGTCGTGAATAAAGGCCGCCAGCGTCTGCGTTTCAGGCACGCCCGCATCGCGCATCTCGCTCACCGCCCGGTGGGTGGGGGCCACGCCGATAACGCGCGGCTGCTCCCGTTCCGGCAGCGTGCCGATGGCCGACATGACTGCCCGGAACTGGGTGGTTTTACCCACCCCGGCGTAGCCCTGCACCAGGGTAAAGCGGTCGGGGGATTCAAGTATCATGCGCGTGGCGCTCCGCTGCCCGTCGGTCAGGCCCGCCAGCTGCGCGTCCGGAACCTTATCCATCAGCGGGGTGACGGCCTCCTTTCCCTCAAGGACGTGGCGGATAATGCTTTTTTCAGCGTTGTACGACTGGCGTGAGACCAGCAGCTGCAGGCCGTTTCCCGGCGATACCGGCACCGACAGCAGGTCGCCGCTGCGCACCTGACGGTCCGCTTCCTTTTCGATGGCCTGCAGGCTGAGGCTGTCCTGCTCAAATTCTTTCGCGGCGGCCATCAGTTGCGGCTTCGTGAACGCCAGGCCGTTCCCCTCCAGCACCGGAATGGCCAGATGGATAGCCTGCTGCTCCGGCGTGTGCAGACCGGCCTTCTGGTGCGCCAGGGCATCATCGAGCCTGTCATGCCCCGCCGCATCCTTAATCTGTTCGGACACGACGCTCCAGGCAGACTGACGCGACAGCTTCTCCGTCGTTTTCTGCGCCGTCTGCGCGGAATAGAGCCGCACCGCCCGGCCGCTGAGCGCCAGTTTGTTCAGCGTGGTGTTATCCAGCTCGCGCTGCGACAGCGAGGCAAAAACCGTGGCGCTGTCGCTCACCGAGCGGCCCGGCGACTCCACCCAGCCTTGAACCACCTTCGCGGCGGTAAACGGGCTGTCGCCGGCGGGCAGGACCACGTCCGCCTTACGCCCCGGCAGGCTGACGACGAGCCCCGCCTCCCCGAGCGCCTTAACGGTCACCGTATCGCCTCCCCTGAGCCGCGTCCCCTGCGCCTGACCCAGCACTGCCAGACGGTCGCCTTCGGCCACCTGCAGCGTGCCGGTGCGGTACAGCGACCAGCTGCTGTTGAGTTCAGACAGGCGGGTCACCCGCGTCTCACCCTGGGCGTTGCGCAGCGTCAGGCTGTTGTTGCGGCCCGTCACGCGGTCAATGACAAAGCGTTCCCGGCTGCGCTCTTCGGCATTCGAGCGCTCCATGACCATCCCCTCCCGGTAGTGGTCGCGCACCTGCTGATGGCGGCTGTCGAGCCAGACCGGCTCCAGCGTGGTGATACTGACCTCCCGCTCGCCCAGCACCTTTTCCGCCTTAAGCGCCTCGCGGACTACGCCTGCGAGCACCGCCTGCTCGCGCGGACCGGTGACCTGCGCCACGCTGTGTTCACCTGCGCGGACGCTTCGGGCAAAGTCAGCGGCCAGGCGGTCATACCGCTGCCGCCGGTCAGGCTCGCTGATAACCGAGACCTGCGTCTTCTCACCGCCCTGCCACGCGAGCGTGCTCACTCCCGCTTCCTTCATGACGGTGAGGGCGCTGCCGGTCCCGGTGCGCTGACCGCTGTCGGCAATCAGCAGCTGGACGTTATGGCGCAGCGCACCGTCGAGCAGCGTGAGCGTTTCTTTCAGGGTCAGCTTCTCCCCCTGGTCCACAATCAGCGTGCTGCCGGGCGTAAAGGCCATGCCCTCCGTCAGCCCCCGCCTGTCGGTGATATGCTCGCCGCTGAGGCGCTCATCCTGCATAAGGGCGCTGCGCGAACGCCTGTCGGCGGCGATAATCTGCACGTCACGCCCCTGTTCGCGCGCCATCATCGTCAGCTCCGCCACGCGCTCACGCTGGCCGGCCGCCCCGCCCTGACCCGAAATGATCGCCACCGGCGGACGGTCCTGGGCCAGGACACTCACGGCATCGCTGTATGACCGGCTGCGGGGCACGCTTTTATCCGGAAAAATGTCGGCCTGCCCCGTCCGCTGTAAATCGCGGGTCATCGCCGACACCGACAGCTCATCCAGCACGTGGATGTTCGAGGTAAACAGCCCCTTCTCTTTATCCAGCGGGATGAGCTGCTCATTTTTTATCGCCGCATCGATGCCGTCACGCGCCATCTCCACCATGCCCGACCGCGCGGGCAGCTGCCCGAGGGTGGTGGCCAGCAGTTCGGAATACGTGAACCGCGCCCGCCGGTCGCTCAGCATCGCGATGGCCTGCCCGACGCTGCTGTTAATATCAATGGCTTCAGGCGTCGTTGCGGGAATATTCCCCTGCACAACCCGCAGGTCTGCCGCCTCACGGTAGGCTTTAATGTCAAACCCCGTCTCTTTCAGGGTCTGCATCCACTCGGCCATGCGCTGTTCGGGGTCAACCTTCTGCTTCGACTGGCGGGTATCGAGCGCCGCCACGTCGCGGGACTTCAGGGACGCGTCATCCCCGACCGCCTCGCTGATGGTCCTGCTGCGGCTGGAATACGGCTCCGTCGGTACGCCCTTCAGCTCCCACATGCCGTGTTTGCCGACCGTCTCAGTCTCATAGCCCATCGCCGCGACGTCATCCTTCAGCGCGGCACGATACAGGCGGCCAAAGGCAATCTGGTTGGCGTAGATATTCTCAATAAACCCGGTTTTACCCACTTTGTCGCTGCTGAGCGTTCGCCACTCATCGCCATGCTGAGTGGCATTGGCCACCACCGCGTGGGTGTGCAGCTGCGGCTCCTGGTCGCGGCTGGTATCGTGGTTAAACAGCGCCATCACCAGGTTGCCGGTCAGCTGCGTCTCGCTCCTGCCCTCCGTCATAACCCGCGTGGAGGCCATTGCCTCTATCTGCTTAATGGCGGTCTCCACCGCGCGGTTGTGTGCCTCAATAAGACGCTTGTCGCCTCCCAGCATGGCCATCACGGAGACACTTTTGGGCGCAGAGAAGGTGAAGTCGTAGCCCGGACGGTGTTTGTTCGCCCCGTCCTGAGTCCGGCTGAGGTCGCTGCCGTCCGGCAGGCGTCCCTCCAGAACCTTCGTAAAGACCTTCTGGTCCACCCCGCCGCTGAGCCCCAGCGCTTCAGCCCCTTTTCCGGCCCAGCGCTCGCCCATACTACCGATAACGTAGTAGTTGTCCTTGTCGGTGTAATAATTGCCCGCGCTGCCGGCGGATTTTACCGATCCGATGCTCATCATCAGATGTATCCTCCCGGCTCAAGATCCTTTTCAGGCGCCCGGTGAACGTTGATGTTCACTTCTTCACGACGCTGCCTCTCCTGAGGAGACAGTTCGTCCTGCTCCGCCTGCCACGCCTCCCATGCCGCCATATCCACTACTTCACCGCTTTCACTGATGCCGGGCGGCAGCTGCTCTGCCTCTTCCGCCTTTGTCTTCAGCTCAGGCTCCACACCGCCGGCGCCTGCCGCACCTGCTACGGATGCCGCGTCTGCAGCGCGGGGCGCGGGCGTCAGTTGCTGTGGCTGCTGTGGCTGCTGTGGCTGCTGTGGCTGCTGTGGCTGCTGTGGCTGCTGTGGCTGCTGTGGCTGACCAGCATTCTCCGCACCGCCCTCTGGCGCGACAACTTCGGCATCCGGTTCAAAGAGCATGGCGATGCTGCGGGATTCATGTTCACGTGCAGCCAGCGCGGCATTCAGGCGTTCCTCCGCTTTCCCGTCGATGGTGCGCGGAATGAATTCCGGTGCCACCTTTGGACGCTGCTGATACTTCAGCGCCATTTTCACGGCAGGATAAGGTCCGGGAAGCGTGACGTAGCAGGAGAGATCCGGCAACGTCTGGACGTCGGAGTAACTCACCAGGGTGACGCGCTCCATGTCCTTGCCGACCGAGGTACCGTCGCGTACCGGGTCCACACCGTAGGAATACTGCTCGGACGCCTTGAGGATTTCTTTTTCACCGATTTCGCCAACGGCGAACTCGGCGATATTGCGCGACGGCGAGCGGAAGAAGGCACGGGTGTTCAGCACGTCGAACAGCGTTTCCGCCGGCTTCTGCCCGTAAATATCTTCCAGCTGGGCGTAGGACTGAATGCCAATGACGTAGCAGCCGCCAAACTTACGCGCCTCCGGCAGGATCTCAACCAGGTCCGGCAGCTTGTGCAGGGTAGGCAGCTCGTCGGCGAAGATCCACACGCGGCGGTTACGGTTTTCCCCCATCGCCAGCAGCCCGCGAATGGCGATGGACAACCACATGGAGATAACCGGCTTGAGGGAAGCGTGGGTGTCAGCATTGGAGGAGATAAACAGCCAGCCGTTTTTACCATCCTCACGAACGCCGCGCATCCAGTCGCGTATGGTGAATGACTCGCCGTTATTTTCGATGCCCTGCAGGTAGCGGATAGCCTTGACGTAGTTGGTCAGCACGGCGCGGATGGAGATGGCCGTTTTCTCGATTTTCTCTTCCACCAGGTTCGCCGCCGGGGAGTTTTTCAGGTACGAGCGCAGCTTCTCAATCTTGATGGAAAGCAGCGTGTCGACCAGCTTGCTGTAGCTGCGGTCCTTGTCGTTGCGCATCAGATATGCGGCTTCGGCAAAGATGGTACGTCCCGACCCCTGCCAGAAGGGGTCTTCCTTCGTGCCCATAGGAATAAGCGTGTTGGAAACGTTGTCGAAGTCAGGCTGCGTCAGGCACTCCCGCCACAGGTCCCATGCAGCGCAGCGCGCATCCAGCGGGTTAAGGATTTTATCTGTGGCCGGATCATAGTAGCTTTTGACGAACTCACAGGAGCGGTCATACACGATGACCATATCGCCACGCTGGCGGGCGTAGTTCATCAGACGGCGGATAACTTCTGATTTACCGGCCCCGACGGTACCGTGCAGACAGAAGTTCTGGATCTCCGAGTCCTTAATAAGCGGCAGCTCACCGATTTTGATGTCGGATGCGAGACCGTCGCGCCTGAGCATTTTCGCCACCGCTTTCGGGTCGTCAGTCAGCTGGCGCCCTCCCGTTATCTCGTCCTCACTCTGCTGCTTACCCTGATGGCCCAGAATCCAGGTGGTGACAAAGAAGGTAATAACGCACACCACGGCCGCGATGATGGCAGCAAGAATAAAGGCCGTCCAGACCTGGTCGGCGCACCACTGGATATATTTGTCCTGCAGTATTTGCTGCGCGTTGTACTTCAGCTCATGGCCGTAATAACGGATGGTATAGACAGGCTGGGATTTAAAAATATCGCGCATGGGGGCCAGCGTCTGACACCAGTAATAAACCATGCCGTTCACGAACGTCTGCCAGGTCAGTTTAACCGACAGCGTAATCGCGACAATGATGCCGAAGAGAATGACGAGACAGTACACGATGATATTGGCAATTTGACTGAACATACGGATACGCATGCTCGCGATCTGACCGCCCTGGGTCATATCCTTAGCATTAAAACTCATATTAGCCTCATAGAGGTTGGTCTATATGTATAGCGACCATGATTTCAGAAAGCAATTGATTTAATGTCATCCGTTACAAAACACTAGGATGACATCATTTAACTAAAGGCGGGGAGATTATTAATAATGAATGTTATTTTTTAAGTAAATCACACGCTCCTGCATATCCATGTGAGCATGATTTTTTCAAATAGATATCTGCCATTCCAGAATCTGGAAATACACCATCACCTCTCATATAAGCCCCTGCCAAATTAAACTCAGCCTGTCCGTTATTTTTAATGGATGCTTTCTCCCACCAGATCACCGCCTCGTGCATATCCCTATTAACACACTCACCTGTAGAATACAGGTTTCCAATATTCAAATATGCCAACTCAAAATCTTTTTGAGCTGAGGAGTTAAGCAAATCCATTATTTTATCACAACGGGCATCTTTCAATAATCCATTTTTATAAAGCATTGCCAAGTCATTCTGAGCAGATGCATTCCCTGCATCTGCTGCCTTCCCCCACCAATAGCCTGCTTTTTTTATATTTTTATCAACACCTTGCCCATAATAATAGAGCAGACCTAGGTTATTTTGGGCATCTGAATTACCCTGAATCGCCGACTTATTAGTCCAATAAAAAGCTTTTTTATAATCACCAGATACGACCAAATACATTGCACCTAGCTTATATTGAGCTAATGCGTTTCCAGAATTCGCATCTTTTTTTAAGTTAGTGTAGTAGTCGTCGCTAGCCCTTACACTCAAGGTACACGACAGGAAAACAAAAACTCCCAACATCCCATAGAACACTCGCATTGTTTATCTCCATAAAACTAAATATTATATCCATACACAACCATGAAACTGACTATGAAATCCTACAACTCAATCTAACGCTTCCAACCCATTGGATAATTACTTTCCGGATTATAATTAACATTATCAAAGTCCACGGATTCAAAGTCATTATTTATAGAGTGGGCGCCATCTACCTTGTTTTTTTCAAGCCACTCTTTGATGCTTATACACCCGCTAACCTTATATAAATCCATCAATGTACCCACAATGAATACAAAAAAAGTAACAAGAGGAGGAGCCAGTGAACATATAGGCATTATCACATACCAAACTACCCTGTTGTATGTGTAGGGTTCAACACTGCCTTTATTCTTAGATATTTTATAAAACAAATAGATGAACAATCCTTGCCATAAGAGCACAGTTGCACCAATGAATACCACCTCCGTAACTAACCATCCAGCCAGATAACAAGCAATAGACTGAAACAACACTACCATGAATATCTGAAGCAGATTTCTCATCGCACCCTCTCTGGCATCCTGTTACTGCTTATGTTTATCTTGATATTTTTTTGCCTTCTTCATCAGTTCTTCAGGACTGTCAGCCCCCGGCACTCGTTCTTGAGACTCCTTTTCCTTATTATACGTATTCATTTGCGAAGATTGCTCTGAATTATGATGTTTTTGCAGATCAGAATACTGTTGATTTATGCTGCCTTCTTCATCGCGTATTCCTCCTTTAGTATCGGCTATATTCTCTCTCGATGTTGTGAACATATTATCAACTTGGTCTTTTACATTATTCTGAATTCCGCTGTCCTGTGTACGTTGTTCGATAGTAGCCTGATGAGACTGGTGATCGGCACTAACATCGCTATTTCCACCGCCACCAGAAATGGCCCCCATACCATGGCCAACATTTCCTTTAGCTGCTGAATATGATGCATCAACGCTCGGTTGTACCTGCTCCTGAACAAATCCCCAAGCCAGTTCCCGACGTTTTCCTGCGATTTCTGCTGAGCTGGTATTAGTAAGCAATGTATCTGCATCTTGAGGTGCATGTTTACGGACATACTGGGCAAACTGCTGATTTAGATCCTCGCTCATTTGACCACTCATACTTTCTGTACGAGACGCCATTTCAGCATATTCATGGCTACGAGCCTGACTTGTGGTGTACTGATCATAGCTCTGTTTTGCTGAGTTCAACGATGCCGAAAGTTGATCTGCTCGGGAAGCCGCATTATTGTCCGTATGGCTCCCAGATTCACTGACTTTACGGCTAGTAAAGTAATCACTCGCCTCCTTAAAGTCCTGGGTTGCTTTAGCATCCATATCATGTCGAGCATCATGGCTAGCTCGAGAGCTATTTGTTGCTTGGTGCATATCGTCATCGGAAAAATCAACTCCCGCCTTAACTCCTGCCTGAAACCCTACCCCTCCTCCGGTACCCAGCACATTCAGCCCCATACTTCCTTTAGCATGTGCATCACCATACAATCCGAGTGACGCTCTGGTGCTCCTTGACGCTAACTCTTGAGTGGCCTGTTCATTACTAATATTATGCCCTTTCGCATAGCTTTCTACTGCGCTGCGCATCCTGCTGGCCATCATAGAATCCTGAGCACTCATAGTGCTGTCTGCGCCACTGGTCATTGAATTACTGCTACCACGGTTTGAGCCAAACTGACTAAGCGTATTCCATGCGCTACTCAAACTACTGTTATATCCATGCAATGCACTCTCTGACTGGGTTTGTGCCTCGCGGGCCATTGCCTGCTGTGCGGTTGCAATCTGACGAGTCATGTTGATACTCATAGGAATACGTGACGTAGCACCGCTGGAATCTGTCACTACACTACCATCACGCATTTGCGTCGAACTGGCTCCGTTAGCCAACTGTTGGCTCATTTGTCCAAATACTGTTGAGCTATTGGTATTCCAGTTAAAACCACTCACATTTTCTGTCTGCATGTTAGCGTAAGAGTAGTTACCATCAACAGCACCAGAGGCAGCAGTGGCTGCAGGGCTGATAGCGGAAGAGGCCAGATGGCTGTAGAGATTTGAGAACCCCGCCCCCAGTCCCTTCAGCATTCCCCATGCCAGTGGCGGGATAAGCATCGACAGATAGCCTGCCGTGGTAGCGAGGT
The DNA here is from genome assembly GCF_001037485.2 of Citrobacter sp. MGH105. Classification (NCBI taxonomy): domain Bacteria; kingdom Pseudomonadati; phylum Pseudomonadota; class Gammaproteobacteria; order Enterobacterales; family Enterobacteriaceae; genus Citrobacter; species Citrobacter sp. MGH105. Next base: position 28,626 of record NZ_CP073050.1, read on the forward strand.
CTGAGTATTTTATCTGCACCTGTGACAACTCCGAGAGAACCACTGGTGAACCGTTGGCCTTCGCATAGAAGGTCATGCAGCTGTTGAGGATGGCGTAAAGCAGTGGCCAGCTCTGCACCCACATGATAGCCAGCACGTACCCCTTCAGCACATTAAGGGTGACGGCGTTAAACATCCCGCCCAGCACCATCAGGGGGAATATTCCGATGGTCAGACCGACAATCAACGTCTGAGACATAGGTAGTGAGCGTAATGCCACCTGACCGACCGTCGCATGCGCCAGCCGCTGCTTCTCCATCGATGACGTAGTGGCGATATTCAGCAGGCTTGAGGTGTCACCGTTGCGGGCTGCATAGCTCATGATGCCATTTCGCAAAGCGTTCATCGTCACATTCTGACGGACAATCGACGCGGCGCTCTGACCAGCACCATAGAAATAGTTATAGCTGTCCCCGATCATCTGGCTGAACAAAATGTCAGGATTCGGACGTCCGCCAAAAAGCTGACGCACGTAGTAACTCCATGTTTTTCCTCCGGTCTGAGTATCCAGGGCAAGCTTTGGCTTAATTACCGCAGCGGCTTCTTCACAGGTTAAAAACTGATTATTGTTGTTGAATACCCCCCTCAGCGGACTCGGCTTTGAGAAAATCAGCGTATACGGGTCTGCACTGTTCATTAGATCTTCCATGGTATATTTTCCGTTCAGGAAAATATCGCCCATCACGCAGTTCTGCACATAGTCCGTGAATATCGTAGTTATCTCTGGGTTCTGTGATAAAAAGTCCGTACTGCGTGAAACCAGATTCGCCCCAAATATCATGCCGGTTTTGCTGTAGGTGATGCTGTCGGGCTGTGAAAAGACCATTTCATACCCCTGAACAAGGGCATATCCGATTTTGGTGGTCAGCGATGCAGGCAGTGCCAGCCCGACGGGCACGTTATCGACTTTATAGACCTTTGTCTGATTACTGATATCGATTATTTGTACGGAGGTGCGAACACTGACCAGCAGCGACATCAGCACAATGACGCCTGCCCAGCCCAGCATATCCATGATGTTGTGCCGTCGTATCCACGAAATGGCTACAACCAGCACAGAGAAAGCCGTCGCAATACGCCGAATAACAACCCAGTTCTCCGTCGACATGAACGTGACGATGGCATTCAGCGTCTGCGTCAGCCAGTCGCCGCCCGCGATGACATAGATTTCCTGCATCAGCGCGCCCCCCCGAAGTGATAGTTGTTCTGGTAGCGCTGCAGCATGCGTGCCGAGACCTGCTGGCGCATGTAGCTCATCTGGCGGTCAACAACCAAAAGCGCATCCTGCTGTACCTGCACCTGTGCCTGGAAGGAGGCTATCTGCCGCGTGGCTTCGTTGAGGTTATTATTGATGCTGTCGATAACCGCCTGGTCATAGTTTCCCGTTGCCACCATTGCACGGGCCTGCTGGACCAGCTCCTGGATGTACTGGAGAAGAATGTCGTAGCCGATGTAATCGGTTAGCTGATAAACGAGGCTGTTAGAAACCCCCAGCATCTGTGGATCAACCAGGTACTTGAAGACCGGGATGGTAGTACTTGTGATAAATCCCTTCTCTTTCTCGGTTAACTTTAGATCGGCAACGGCTTTATTCTGAATGCTGGAAAGGATGTCTTTTATCTGATTTTTCAGTGCATTTTTCTGGCTGATCGTGACATTAGCATCGGCAACCACCTTCAGACATTTATCGCTGTCATTACAGTGATACACCCGTGCAGTCCCCCCCTCCATCATGGCCCGAATAAGGTCGCGATCGGTCGTTCTTGCCGGAAGCGGGGTTATATTACCCTTCTCATCAAAGACCATTGTTCCGGTCAGGGTCATGATGAACTCCTTAAGCTCTTTATTCCCGTCAAACATGCGGTTCTTTCCGAGCGCATTCCAGATGACATTGATATTCTTCGTTATGCGCTCTTTATCCTTATCACTGGCCTTATCACGGACCTTATCCATGCTTCCCCCCACCGTGCAGCCCTGGCGGGATGCCGCCCAGTCGGCAAACATGTTGCTCTCACCGGCAATGTCCTGGCAGACCTTCTGCTGGGAGACCTGAGTGCGCGGAAACAGACCGCCGACAATCCCCTGCGCCGCCTGGCAGGAGCTGAGGTTCATGCTGTTAATGTCGCTGGCCATCTTCTGCAGGAAGTCTTTAGCGGTCTTGATTTCCGGTACCGTGGTCTGCAGCGCCAGATCGAAGAAGTATCCGGCCGCATTGGACATAATCTGCTTGGCGAAACGCTGCAACTGATCGCTGTTAATAAAGCTGAAGGAGCCCAGATAGGCATCGATGCCGCCGCAGCCGGCGTTGATGTCGGGCAGCGTCATGGAGATAAGCTGGACGGTTTTCACCTGCGTGCGCGCGTAGAGTGAGCCGCCCGTGGCGTAGCCCGCGGCCTGGCCCTGCCAGACCTGTGGCTGGCTGGTGTTGGACGCAAAGCCCAGCTTATTAAAGAAGGTGTTCATGTCACTGTTCACGTCGGCACTCACGCTCGCTGAACACGCAAGAAGGAGGCCACACAGTATGGAGAGAGGTTTACGGACGAACATCGGCACCCTCCCGACTCGCCTGCAGGGCGAGTTTTCCCATTTTTCGTTTTAGTATGAACAATTGCCCTTTCGTATAAAGCGAGTTCAGGATTGCATAAACGCCACCTGCAACGGCAAGCCCGCCGCTCAGCGCGATAAATATCAGTGGAATGGCGTACATCAACACGTTCCACAAATCTTTCAGCTGCAGGTGACCGTCCCTGAGCCAGTCGCCGACGCAGGCATTGAAAACGTATGTCATAAAGACGCGCGACAGCACGCCGGCAATGAGCAAAATGCCCGCCCACTCAGCATAAACGCCGAACCGTGCGTCCTCTTTCCGTGCCCTGAGCGCGATTAACTCTGGCGTCGTAGCTCTCTGAAGCATTCCGGAGGTCATCATGTCGTGTTCCTCTGCATTGTTCTGATCAGCCATTGTTACCCACTCCACGCATCTGAAGGACCGTATCCATGCGGGCCATAAAGCCCTGTTCGTCGGTCGCGCCCTGCAGCAGGGGCAGGGCTTCAAGGGTGTTTACGTTGACGAGAAAGGTGGTTGGCGTGGCCACGGGCAGGTTAGGGAAAAAGGTTTTCATCACCTCCGGCGGCGCGGGCAACGCATCGGGAAAGGACGCATCCCCCTGACCGTCGATGGTGTAGGCCATCACCCCAAACCCCACCCGTGCCGACAGCGACTTCAGGACCGGATCAAACTGGTGGCAGTACGGGCAGTGTCCCTGCATAAACAGCACGACCTTCCAGTCGGCCAGATTGATCTGGCGGCCGTTGCTGAGGCGGTACCAGACCGGCGGCTTCGCCGGAAGTGGCTTAACTTCAGGGTCTTCCGGGGATGTTGGCAGAGATCCCGACGTTCGCGCCCCCTGTGGATGCCATAACGATTTGATCTCGTCCATTGTGGAAGCCTGTGTGGCCAGGCAGAGGGACATGAGCACCACGGTAAACACGGTATGTCTAAGGTTCATGTCGGCATCCTCCGGCATCACGGGCCTTTTCGGCCTCACGGGCGGCATCAATCCAGCGGTTGATGATGCGGTAGCCCCCCCAGAGCGCCATCGATACGCCGATTATCTGCGCCAGAAGAATGGCCATCTCCGGCTCGCGCCGGACCAGGCGGGAAACAATGTGAAACCATATCCCGAGGCTCAGCACCCATAATCCGGGCACGTCGAACTCAGGCAGGCGAAAACGGAATTTGCGCATGCGAACTCTTCCTGTATTAAAAGTTGGGGGCAAAATCTGTGGAAACGTTGAGGAACTGCTTCGCCAGGTCATCCTGGCTGATAAAGCCATACGAGACGGGTTTGACCGCCCCGCTTTTAGGGTCGGCCAGCATCAGCGCCGGGAAGTAACGAATACCCAGCCGGCTGGCCTGTCCACCGTCCATTCGGGTATCCGGCAGGAGTGGATTCACGATACCGTCCACGGAAACCGGAATGACGCTGAGGTGATACGTTTCGCGGAAGTTTTTAATGACCTGAACCAGCTGGCCGTCGATCGGGTCCTGTCCGCGGTAGAAGAACATCACGCCATAGTGCTGAGCCAGCGTTTCAATGGCGCGGCGCTGGTCGGCAAAGTCCGCCGCCAGCTGGTTGCGCACGGTACCGTTGTAGTGGCTGTGCTGCAGGTTGTAGTCCAGTTCGGGGTGCTCGAGCATGGCTTTTTTGGCGCTCATCGAGAACAGCCCGGCCTGCTGCGTCCAGTAGTTCTGCAGGCGGAAGTAGCGGGTAAAGTTCTCCACGCCCGGATACAGAATGGCCTCGTACATGGCGCGCTTCGTGGCCTGCTGAAGCGTGGCAAGCTTCTCCATGATGTCCGGCGAGGCCTGCTGAGGCTGTGTTGAAGAGGATTTGTCGTCCTCCGGCGTTCTGCGCGTTTCGTTGTACCACTGCCAGCCGGCATCTTTTCCTGTGGCGGTAAAAACGCTGCCAAGAAGCAGCAGCGCTAACGCTGTCTTTCTCTTTTTCACTGGAACCTTCCTTATCCCGAAGCAGGTCGGTTATCGTTTGAAAAGCGGGTTTAACAGCCACGCCAGCAGAACTCCCGCCACGAAAAGCACAACCATCAGCGCCATAAAAAACACATCGATGCGGGTTGTTTCATCAACGATATTCCCGCGCCAGTAAAGCACCGGTGAGGCGACAATCAGGCTGATGATAAGGCGTCCAGTAAATCCTTTAATTTTCATGATGGAGAGTCCTGAGTGAGTGATGAGTGGCTTACTGTTTGTTCTTCAGTTGCGCGGCGATTTCCTCGCGGACGCGCTTCGTCAGGGTGTCGTTATCCGGGATTTTCTTGTTCTTTTGCAGATCGTCGAAAAAGTTTGAGAAGTCGAGTTTGTCGAACTTGATTTGTTGCAACTCAGTCTGGGTGATGCCGCGACAGTCCGGGCTGCTGGCCTTGCCAAAGCCGATGTGAAGCTGACCGTTACGTCCCTGCTGCTGCACAATCTGGGCAAGCTTTGAGTCAAACTGACAGTAGCTGCGCTTCTTCTCGAGACAGACGCCGAGCACTTTTTTTGAACAGAACTCACCGATACTGACCGTGAGCTTATTCTCTTTGGCCTTGCCCAGCGCTTTCTCCTCGCTGCTGCACCTGGCAAGCCCGACGTCCTGGCCCCAGCCGCCGTCCTTACAGCAGTTGCTGAAGCCTGCCGCAAACTTCTTGCAGAACTTCGCGCTGCCGGTAAAGGCGCGTACGTTAACGCTGTTAATGGCTGCCACGTCCTTGCCCGCAGCGGCCAGCGCGGCGAGTGCCGAAACGACAGGTGCAAAATCGTTGTTTTTACCGTTCTGCGCCCGCTCACAGTCACCATCGAGACAGAAGGTGTCGCCGCCACATATCATCACCTGGCCGGAAGTACGTGTTTCACAGGAGTACGTCGCGTATTCATGCAGGCAGCCGCTGCCGTCTTCTGCCGTGAAGGCGCAGGTGCGTGAGGCAAGCGTACAGGCCGGATTGTTCATGTAGGTTTTGCAGGTGCCATTGTCAGCAGCCTGGGTCATATACGTGTCTTTGTACTTCCAGCAAGCCTGCGTGACCGGGTATGACACGCCGTCAACCACCACCGTTTTTGTGCTCCCCGGCTCAATACATTCCGTCTTTTTGAGCGTACCTTCGCTCTTGCTGAACGGGCAGGATTCGTTCCAGACCACGTCTGGTACCCATTTTTTGGCGGGAATTTCAATCTGGAGCGTAACGGTGAAGCTGTAGCGCATATTGCTGTGCTTCCAGATTGAATCTGTAGTGGGATTGTTTCTCCTGGTACGAATGGAAAACACCATCCCTGCGCCTTTCTTCAGCTGCATGCCGCTACTCAGCGCCAGGCTACCGGTATCGTTATCCATGGAAATCAACCCGAAAGGCGTGGTTACTCGCATAAACCAGTTAGGATTACTGAACGCCAGACGTTTATTCCAGGAATAGGTGGCTGTTGCAGCAACAACCTTCCCTGTCACCGGCGCAGTCCATGTTCCTGTGTATCCCGCTTCGGAGGAAGCAAACGAAATATTCTGAGACTGGATAACAATCTGTTTTGTTTCAGATGTATCTTCATAGTGGCCGGTAATGCTGGCCGTGCGCGTACAGGCCTGCTCAACCAGCAGGTCGCGCTCACAGGTATAGTTGGTGAACTCACTGCGGCTGATATTCTGCGCTTCGCACTGCGTCTGCCCCGTTTTGCCGATGATGGTATCAGCGCGGGACTGGACATCCTGGCTGGCCTTAATAAACGGCGCGTCGGGCGAAATGGGCTCCTTCGGGTTGTTAACAAACGAGTCGGTGACGGCTTTTGTAGCCTCATTAGTAGTCCAGCCCGTGGTACCGTCCGCTTTCAGCGCACCATCACCGGTCGCCGTCACACCGCCATAGTACTTTTTCTCACCGGGTGAGGCGGTATAGTTGGGGATAGACGCTGAGGGGTTAAAGTTTTTCAGGCTGCTCTCACCCTGCCCCTGTACCTGACGGGCAAAATCAGCCCCCGCCCTGTACTGCGCGTCAGCATCGGCAAATGCATTCACGCTTGCCATCGTGGTGGCAATGGCCAGCATCGACATCAGTATTGCTCTTTTCATCGGGCATCTCCTTTATTAAGCAGCTGTTGCGCCTCATCCCTGCACTCGCCCTTCCCCACCACCTTTTCCAGCGCCTGCTTCAGATGAAGATTGCCGCGAATCACGTCGTGGCCCGCCTCGCAGTACACCACCAGGGACGGCACGCTGGTGATCCCGTACTCACGAAAGCGGGTCGGGTCGATGGCGACGCCGCTGGCTGAGCCGTCCTGAACAAGCGCCATCACGGCGGTTGCCGTCGTTTTCATGTCGTTGTTGACCATACCCCGCAGGGTGGCGGGAATATCGTAGCGGCGGGCCTCGGTCAGCATGCGCTTAAGCCCCGCCTGCGGGATGGCAAAAGAGACGAAATACAGGGCACCGTGCGTGGGTTTATCCTGCTGGTCCTCGCGCTGGCGCTGTTTCAGCTCCCCGATAAAGCGGGCGTCGTCTGCTGAAAGAGGGTTCTGGCGCACCTGCTGCTCCAGCATCTGGCGCAGCGGCGCGTTGTCCTGCCCCCTCAGCTGCTGGCTGAAAGACTCCTGCTGACGAATAAACTCGCGGTTCGCCTCATCAGCCCCTGACGCCAGCGCAGTGCAACAGTATGCTGACAGCAGCAGCGCCGCCGTCAGACCGGACAGAGTTTTCATGGAAGTTTCCTTTTTCTCAGAGGAAGACGCAGTTGCGCTTGCGCCAGAGAAGATAGCCGTAGTTTTTCTTCGTGTTCGGCGGGTTACGCCCCGTTTCCCAGCGCATGACCGTTCGGCCGAAGGGATGGCACTGCGCCACGTCCGGATACATATTCACCATCTGATAGCGCCAGCGCGTTTTGGGAATAATGGGTGACGGATACTCGAAGCAGACCTTTTTATCCTCCCCGACGCTCTCCATTATCTGACCCTGACGGTGCAGCTTGAACGCCATGCGCTCGCTGACCAGAACGGAAGACTGCAGGGGGCTGGACTCATTGCTCACCCAGCCGTTAAAGGGATACATTGACCCCTGCGATCCGGCACACCAGAACAGCGCGTCAACCGACGTTTTTGCTGCACTGGCCACCGCGTCGGCCGCACATGCGCCCTGCGCGATGGGGTTGGCAAAAATGACCGCCTCCGGATTCAGAATGGAGGTCAGGGCGCTGTCCCCCCATGTCGGGTCGATTTCAGACAGGTATCCGATATCCAGATCGCCGCCCTGCAGACACCCGAGGGAGGTGATGATATTGAGCCAGTACGTCAGCGGATATTTGTACCAGTGCACGTGGTAGAACGCGCCATTGACCTGTTTGTCATCTTTTTTGGCGGCGCCCATCCCCATTTTCCCGAGATTAACGGTGAATCCGCCGAGGTTCACCATGCAGCCCGGAGAACGTGCCACATCGGTCATGGCCATCGGCTCCCAGTACCCTATTGCCAGGCCAACGCGCTGAAATACCGGCGGTGGCATGGGACAAAACTGTATCGGGCTACCGGGATTGGACGTGTCCGGTAAATCCCCGCCCGTGACTTTTGTGCTGCCGAGCGACAGGGGGAACATGCAGCGCCAGCAGATATCGGTGATCGGATTGACGAAGCGCCCTTCGCAGGCGGCGTCCGCCGCTGCCATGTGGCTGTTACCCCACAGAAGCAGCCCGAACAGAGAGACGGTCAGCATTTTCACCGGACACCTCCTGCATCATGCTGCGCCATATCGGGCGGAATGATTTCCACCTGCAGGCGCTTTCCGCTGGGTGCCGCCGTTACCCGCGCCGGCACCTGGCTTATGCCGAACCGGGCGGTCAGCACCCCGTTCTGGTCGAAGAAAATGCGGCTGTCGAGCTTCTCCGACGTCTGCGGAATGTTGCCCTGAACCAGAATGATGCGGGTGATCAGGGTGTCAGGCTTCTGTCGCTGTACCCACGCGAGCTGCTCCGCATCGTCGCCGTTGATAAACAGCAGGGTTTCGTTAAACGGCACCACATCAAGCGGATTAAAGACCTGCCCCGCCTGAGCAAACACGTTGCCCCTGTCGTCGGCAAGCGCCTTGTCCACCCGCACGCTCGGGTCAAACCAGCGCCGCTCGTAGCGCACCGCGCGGGTTATTCCCTCAACGGCAGGCGGGCGCTGGCTGTTGCGCACCACGCGCGCCTTAAACTCCGCCATCTTTTTGTCCATCTCGCCGGACTGCGCCAGCGTCTGCAGCCGGCTTTCGATAACGGTCAGCATATCCGGCTCCGCCACCGGCCAGAGATCGCCCCACGTCCCGAGGTCAGCGGCCGTCACGCTGCCGGTCAGCAGCGTCAGGCCCAGGGCAAGGGCGCGCATCACCCCCCCTCCTTCATCCGGCGGGCCACGTCAGTCTGGATTTCACGCGTGATATCCGGCGCCCCCTGCACCACGGCAGGTGCGACAAGGATGAGGGCACGATGGCGGACCTGCCAGTCCCTGAGGCTGGCCTCCAGTGACGCGTTAAAGCGGTCTGAAAGTGCTTTTGTCTGCGCCTCGTCCAGTGAACGGCGACCGGCGCTGTCAAAGAAGGCATCCACCGTGGATTTCATGTTGAAGGCCACAACCACAGGACGGTTAAGCTGGCAGACCAGCCAGCTGATGCCTGCGCCCGCAGCCAGCGTGCCGGCAATCAGCGCGGCGTTAATGAGTACGTGTTTTTTCATGAGATGGTCTTCCCTTCATGCTCGTGAAGCCAGCGCTCCAGCGCGGCCATTTCCGGCCCGGATTTTTTCCACGCCAGCTCCCAGACGGCTTCGTGAATACTCAGCCCTTCCCGGCGTCGCTGCTGCAGAAACTCAAAGTCCGGACCGTCCGAGGAGTACATTGCCCGGCTGAGCGGATCGACGAACAGGCGGTGCCAGGACGTCAGGTGCTCAACCGACAGCATAAAGCTGCTGAACCAGTTGTCCTTCGCGCTGCCAAAACCTTTAATCATGTCGCGCTGCAGCTGCGAATACTGGTCCGGGTACAGCTGGTTGTACTTGGCGAACTCTTTGGCGGACTGCTTGAGGATAATTTTGTAGGACGAGTTACCCCATGCCGCGCGGGCGGCGCTGGAGGCCGTTTCCGAGTCAAAATCGACGATGTTCTGCGTAATGGTGATGTACGAACCTGTATGGCGGCGGGCGGTACGGTAGCCCTTCTCGATAAACGCCCCGACCTTGTTGTTCTTGAAGTCCAGCAGGCGCCAGCCTTCGTCTATCACGTTGAGCTTCTTCAGGCTGCGCGGCGTGCGGTACATGCGGTTCTCAATGTAGAGAATGAGCGAGAACATCACCGCCACCAGGAGGGACGGCCTGTCCTCCAGTCCGCCGAGCTCAAGCACCACCATCCGGGCTTCGTCCTTCAGGGACGGTTCGTCGGAGTTGAAGTAGCTGCCGTACACCCCGTCGCGGGTGTACTGGGTCAGCAGTACCACCATCTCATCGAGGCGGCTGCGGATGGTTGGCGATCCGCTGTACTCCTCGCTGTCGCGGGCCATCATCAGGTAGTCCACCACGTCGTCAATGCGCGCCTGGTTTTTCTTCGTAAGCCAGGTGGCCTTCACCGCCTTGAGCAGCAGACCTTCGTGCACCTCGTCCAGGTTGCCGTTGGGGCTGGCCATCACGGACAGCTGGTCCCGCAGGCGTTCGGCCATCTCATCGATGGTATCGTCGGTGACGTTAGCGAACGGATTAAACTTCAGCGTCTCGCCGTCGAGGTAGACCCCGCCCATGTTCTCGCACAGGGACTTGTAGCCGTCGCCCATGTCGAACACCACGGCGAAGCCGCCGGAGTCGATAACGCTGCGTATCAGGGGCTGGATAAGCCCGGTTTTCCCCGCGCCGGAGGTGCCACACACCGCCATATTGAAGTTGGTGTTACCCATGCCGCGGCTGAACAGGTCGATAAACGCCAGCTGGTTGCGGTAGGTCGGTGCCAGCAGGCCGGAAGTGGCCAGCGGGCTGTCCGCCACCACCGGCATCAGATTGGCGACATTAAAGCTTTCGGCGCGCTGCAGCACGCCGGACTCGCGCAGCTGCTTAAAGAGGCCGCCGCCCGCCATAAACGGCAGATTCACGAGAAAATTGCGCATATGGTTAAAGCGCGGGGAAATCAGCTCGAAGCCATTTTTACGGAAGCTGTTCAGTACGTCCTGCTCGACCTTCAGCGCAGTTTCCTGGTCATCGCGGCAGAAGAGGGTCACGTTCAGAAAATAGCTCACCAGCGAGGACTGCCCGGACGACAGGCGCTGGCGCAGATCGCCCCACTCTTTTGCCTCCTGCGCCACGCCCGGGAAGAACTTGGCGTAGCTGGTCTTGGACTTCTTCTCAAGATCCATGAACTTCAGGTTGGCCTCGTTCTGCGCCTTTACCTGGTCTTCCACGCTAAGGACCAGCGTCAGGATAAACGGGCACGAAACGGACAGTTCCGGGTTGAGAAGGTTGCTGTAGTTGTCGGCCATATTCCAGAGGAAGGCCAGCTCCGGATTTTTGGTCAGCTGGAAGTTCATGATGCGCGCGGTGCTGTTGCGACCGTTACCGCGCAGCCCCAGCGTCATGTAGTCGGCCTTCACCTTCAGGTCAAAGGTATCGTCCACGCACTGGTAGTTCAGATCCTTGAGCGGGTCCAGTTCCCGTTCGGTGGGATACAGCGCATCCGGGTTGTGGTTAATCATTTCGCCCGCAATGCGGATAAAGGCATCCGCATCCACGCTGCGGGTGGCTATCTGCGCCCCCTGCAGCGAGGCGCGGATGATTTTGACCTGGTTTTCCATCTCCATCACGCTGGCCTTACTTCCGCGCTTACGGGGGACGCAGCAGGAGATGTACACCCGGTAGTTACGCAGGGTCAGCGGCAGGTTGAGGTGATCGGGCAGCGGGAACCCTTCTTCTGCGGCCCTGAGATAGTAGGCGCGGGTGATGGCGTTGAACGTATCAGCCTTTTCCCCCGTCCATGAGAGCTCGCGCAGGCCATACTCGATATCCTGACCCACCAGATGGCTGGACACCAGGTGAACGGCCACCGGCACCTCGCGGGGCAGCTTGGTGCGCATCAGGTTTTCCAGCGACGAAACGATAGTTTCGTTGGCGCCGTTGATGGGCTGCGCCTCGAGCATAAAGCCCATCGTCTTTTCGTTCATGAAGAGGCCGGTTTCCGCATCGTAGTCGCGGTACGGCAGCACGCGGCTAAACTGCGGGAAGCGCATCTGCCCGAGGACATCGTTCGCCTCAGAGGACGCATCGGGCATCTTCAGGGCCGTCAGCAGCGAGTTGACCGTGCGGGTGACGGAGTCCAGCGGATTACTCATGATCCCCCTCCTTTTTATTGTCGGCCGTTTTGACCGCTTCCGTCGCAGGGGCCGGGCGGCTGGCGGGGATACCGTAGCGAAAACGCACTGAGCGCATCTGACCGTACAGGCAGAAATACGGACGGCATCCCATAAGCAGCGCCGCCCCTGAAAACACAATGGCCATCACAATCCACAGCAACTTAAACGCACTCAGCGCCCCGTCAACATGACCGGCATATCCTTTAGCATCGGTGACGACGCTGCCCCGGTCATGGCAGACGGCAGAGGGAGCGTCATGCAGCGTGAGGCCGGAGGACTTGTTCTGCGGAGCAGGCGGTATAAAGGGTTGTAAAGGTTCATCACGGCAGACCGCAATACGAAACTCGCCACTGCTGACGTTATGCGTGACGGCCATAATTTCCTGCGCCATCGCCTCTCCGGGCGTGGTGTTATCCATCCACAAAAGCATGGCAACCAGCAGCATCAGCGTGGCGGCAGGCCAGATAATCAGATAGTGAAAAGCCCAGGCAAGCCATCTAAGGCAATACAGCAGGACGGACAGAAGCTTAAGCATCATTCCCTTTACCTCCGGGATTCAGCGGAAACCAGACGCTGCAGTTGTGTCTGATAGCCTCCGCCAGCCTCTCCCCGTCCTCTCCGCTGTACAGCGCTTTAATCCGGGTGACGTAAGACTTCGCCAGGAAAACCCTCATCTGCTGTTTTGTTACGCTCATACCTGAGCCTGCTTTACCCAGGAACAGACAGTGCCCACGCTGCCGTTGCATTATGTGTTGAGAAATCCCAGCCTTCCCGTCAAGGGCGGGAGCGCTCTGCTGAGACGCTGAAAGCCAGAAGTCGCGCTCTGCGGCATTAACACAGATGACACGCATCCCCATCGCCTCGCAGCAGGCCGCTATATCGTTAAGGTGGCGGGTCTTACCCGGACCGCTGTTACTGTTGGTTGTCATGATGTTCGTCTCCTGGTTTTTTGCCATCGTTCTGAATGTCTTTGCGCAATTCACGCCAGTCGCGGAGTTGTCGTTCTGATAAAAAGGTCCGCATAACCTCAACGCTGATGGCTGTCTTACCGCTACCGGTTTTCCCCACGACCATCACATTGGTTTTTCTTCTTCCCATCGGTCACCTCAGATACTGTTTTTCTCGTATTTCCAGAACCCGCTGGCATTCCGTACAGGTACGTACGCCCGGGATGGCCTGCTGCCGCCTGAGGAGGATGCGATTGCCACAGCATTCGCACCGGTTGCGGCTTTTGCCCTGCAGGCAGGATCGCTGCCTCGCGGCCTGTATATGAAGCTGGTTCAGCAATTCGTCCTGCTCCTGCAGGAGATCGAGTTCGTCTGCCATCAACGCTCCCTGCTCACACTGTCCGGACACGCTACCGCCCATCCCTTTTTACGTTTCAGGGCACGCGTGATAACGACAGATTGTTAAAATGGGTGCCACACGCGGTGGCGGTTCAGGTTTCAGTTAACGCGTGGGGTTCCCCACGCTGAGGGTTTCACAACAAAAAACACCCGCGTCGGCTGGTGATAAACGTCCTGCGTATCGATATAGGGCGCGATCCACAGCCCGGCCGTCTTTTCACCGACGCGAAGCGGCCTCGGGTCCACGATGGACTCGCGCCCTGGCGGCGACACAGTAACCGGCGTGACCGTGGAGAGCGGCGCCCGTGAGGCTGAGTGCGGCTGCGGGCGGGGGAGAGTCGGTGTACCCGTCAGAGGTGCATTCCTGGATGCGATGGCATGCACCGGTTCAGCCGGCAGCGTCAGGGGCTGCACGGACCGGGTCCGGAAATTACCCTCAGCCAGGCGCGGCAGCGATGTCGCACCCGGCTTTACCGCGCTGGCCTCCTCCAGTCGTTTGGCTTTCTCATTGGCCTGCTCGATGGTCATGCAGGTATCGGATGTCGTCGCGTTACACTCAAAATCGCTCGTTGTACCGGCACATCCCGACAGCGTCAGGAGACTGGCCAGCGTGAGCGCAACAGGCACTGTCTTGTTCATTTGCGGTTCCTTTACGTGGGGTTATTGTGAGTCGGCCTTCGGCATAAACTGGCTCTGGTTAAGCCTGCCCAGCTGGTTGAGCATCTGGTCGGTACTGAACCCGTTCATGCCGCCCTGCGGGACTGACGGCGGCGGAACCGGGCTGCGGTCGTCGCCCTCCGCTTTGCTTCTGTCATTCTCGTGCGCCAGCTCTTCAATGGTTTTCAGCTGAAAACCGTCCTGAAAGACAACGGTCACTTCGTTACCCGCCCCAATAGGAATGACGGGGTGGTACTGCTCTGCGCGTTTGATGTAGTAGTCGCTGAGGGTCTGGGCGGCTTTGGAGGCGCCTCCGCCAATCCCCATCTTCATCACGTCACCCGCGCCGAGTGATGCCGTGGCGCCGAGGCCGACCGAAGGCTGGGACGCGGTCTGCACGCCCTGACCGATGCCGTCAACAAATCCCGCGCCCCATGCCCAGCCGAGGATTTTGCCGTTTCGCATCACCACCTCGCCCTTGATGCCGTTTTTTCCCCGGAAGCTCACGTGCCCGGCAATGGGCTGGTCGATGGTGACGCCGTGCTTCAGGCAGCTGATGTTGCGGGTGCGTACGATGGCGCGTTCGCTGGACACGTCGCCCCAGGCTTCAAGCCCGATGAAGCAGCCGGTCAGGTCGTAGCTTTTGCTGTTGGGCATTTCCACCCTGCCCGTAATGCGCAGCTGCATCGGCACCGTGGACTCGTTACCGGTTACGGAGGCATTGGCGTCAGCCCCCTCAATCAGCATCGATTTGGCGAAGCTGCCCGACGGGATGTACGGCAGGGACGGACCTTTACTCTCGTCGCTGTGGGCAAAAGACTGCCGGCGCAGCTGGTTGGGTACGGGGATGGGCTGGTACTGCACCTGCGCCGGCGGCGTGACGCCGTTACCAGGATAGAACGCGGTCGGCGGCGGGACGGCCCCCGTCTGCGGCGGGAAACCGGTCGGCTGCGGCTCACCTTCAGGCCCCGGCGCAGGCACTGGCGGCTGCGGGGCCGGCTCACCCGATGCGGTGACGGGTTTCGCCCCCAGCGCGCTGACCTGAGCGGAAAGCGCCGCATTATCCTGACTGAGTTTGTCAATCTGGTGCTGATAGCCTGCCTGCCCCTTGCTGAGCAGCTCAAGCTCGCGGCGCATTTCGGCATACTGCTTCTGCATCTCGGAGGCCGTAGCCTGCATCTCGGTCGTGGCATGCTGCTGCACCTTCTGGTCAAAGGTGCTGTCCACCACGCCGGTCATATCGGGCGCAGGCTCGCCGGCGGCTGCCGCATCGCTGCTGCCCTCGTAGCGTGCATCCGCCAGATACCAGCCGCCGCCGCCCACCACGCCCACGGTCGCCAGCACGATACTCAGCCAGATAAACTGCTTGCGCTTCACCACTGAATTAATGCTGGCCATCAGCCGCACCTCCGCTGCTGATAATGAAGACCTGCAGGGCGCCGCCCGCCATCAGCTGACGCGAGGCTTCACCAAACAGCACGCCGCGAATGCCGCTCTGCCAGAAGTCGCTTTCCGCGATGTTGCGGGCCATCCCGGTATTGTTGGTGACGCGATAGCGCACCACCTTAAGGTGATTACCCACCCAGACGCGCTCGGGGACTGCAGAAAGTCCGGCGGGAGCGTTGAGGGCTTCATGCGTAACGGGGATAGCCTGCCAGCCGGACGGAAGCTGCCCGCCCAGCAGATGCTGGCTCAGGGAAACCAGCGTGGCCTCGTAGGGGGAAGACTCTTCCCAGGTGCGCGCCGCTTCACCCGTACCGGACAGCTCGCTGACCAGCCGGATGGTTCGCCCCGCGCCCGCACGTGGCACGGCCTGTACCGAGAAGTTGAGGCCGCGTTCGGTTTCCAGAATGAACGTGAAGGGCTTTTTGTTGAGGGTGCTGACAATCACACCACCGCTTGCCGTCTGTTCCTGACGCGTCAGCTCACCGTCGAGGCTGGTCAGGGCCGTCACGCGGTCACCTGCGACTGTAAAAAGGTTCGGGTCGGTATTGCTGACCACGATGCTGGCCTGTCCGCCGTTCGTCAACGGGACAATCGTGGCAGAAAGCGCAGCGGGTGCGGCTACCGTCTGACCGGAAGCGAGCATCAGCAACGCCAGCAGCGCACGGCGACTATTTTTGTTCATCGGTGATTTCTCCGAAGTGACTGAGCCAGCTGATGCCGTCCTCGCGCTCGAACTTGAGAACGTACTGTTTCAGCTCGGGATACGGTTTCGAGTCGCCTATCCAGGTCTTCAACTGGCCGCGTACGTCCACGCGGCTGCTTGCCGGGTAAACCTTCACGCTGGTCATATAGAAAGACGAGTTAACGTTGTTGTCCTTAATGCGCTTCGCATCCTCAGCAAGCCGGATTTTCAGCTCGTTCTGCGCTGCGGGTTTGACATAGGACAGCAGCTGCTCATGAGAGGCATCAACGGTTTCCGGGGTAACATTGAGGCGAAGGGCGATAAGCGACAGGGCCATCTGTTGCAGGTAGGAGGCATCTGCCTGGTTCTGCGACACGGCAAACGGCGCGTTGAAAAGCATTGGCGTGACGATAGACTTCTGCTCATTCTGAAGGCGGTAGTTGTTGACGGCCTGAATAACATTGGTGGTGATGCTTCCCAGAATAACCACCCCCATGGCAATAAAGCCGATGGCAATAACCCGCTGTGTACTTAATCGTGCTCCGTGTTCCATCTGATTATTCCTGTCTATTTAATCCACTGGCGGTAGCATGAGTCGGGTACATCATGAAAAATCCCCCTCAGCAGTGAGGTCGGCATATACCAGTAGACCAGGTCCCGTAGCCATGAACTGCCCCGCCCTTTTTTGAGCTTTTTAATTCCGAGATAGGCCAGTACGGCAGCGATAATTCCGGGGATATAATGCTGGGTCCAGAATCCCCACCCCAGGCAGACAATCGCCGGAATAAGCTCATCCACAGGAAGGCCAAACCAGCGGCTCTGATTCGTCAGGGTTTCGGGAAAGCGATATTTTTTGAGAGATTCATCTGCCATATATGTTCCGTCTCCGGTACAGCTGGCAGTATGGAAATACCTGCCAGCCGGATTACAGGCAAAGCCCTCCCGTGAATGCTCGTGAAGGGCATTCAGAATTAAACCGGAATTTAATAGTCGGAAGTGGCTCTGAACGGCTGTCGCTGGATATCAGTATCCTGCGACAGACATACCTACCGTGACGAATACGGACAGGATCGCAAAGCCCGCCAGGAACTTGAGGTTCTTGGTCGTCATATACATCACGGCGCCCACCAGAACTTCGGCAAGAATAACCCACTTAACCACGCTGGAGTCTTTACCAAATGTTCCTTTAACGGTTGCATCGCCGCTGGACATCAGATCTTTACCCGCAGTCGAGGCAAGAACCGTATCAGGGAAAAACGCAGCAAGGGCTGCGACAGGCAGGGCAAACTTCAGCGCTTTGAGTAACGCGACTTTGCTGAATTTTTTCTTTGCAGGGGTCGCGGGTACAGCGTTAATAACAGACACATCAGTCATATTCATTAATCCTTTAATTACACCGGATAGATTTGTTGAAATAAAAATCCTAAGAAACTAATTTTGTGACTTGGGTTCAAGATTGTTTGGGATCACCTCCGCCATTTCAGAGTTATAGAAATCAGGGAATTTTTCCAGGTGGTCACGTAACCGAATCAGCGCTTCAGCTGATTTAGAACGACCACTTCTGTCCTTCGCCTTCAAAATAAGAAGATCGGTTTGTGGGTCAAGGTAGATCGACATAGTTACCGTTGGGCCACGAAGCCTGTGACGTCTAATCATGTTTTCCCTCTCAACATATTCCTGCGTCAGGATAGTGACACATTGAATACAATTTATTCAATACGCGAAAAATTCCACTATATTTTTTACATAAATTTAACATTCAAAACCTTAAGAACAACCATTCTCACCTTTCTGTATACGTCCATTCTCATGCAGTAGAATCTGAAGTCATCGTAATCAATAAAATATTTCGCAAGCTCACTCTTCACACTAGAAAGTCTGCTTGAAATTGCTTTTTCAGAGACACCTAAATATTGCGCCATCGTATGAAGTTGAAAACCAAGAATTGAAAAACATAACGTAATCATCTTTTTATTCGTCAACCCTGATATAAAAATATCAAAATCAAACTCATCATTTTTTATCCTATTCGAGGTATTGAATAAAGCTTGATAATCCGGGAAGTAATTAATAAACCATAAAGCATATAATTCTTTATTTACCATACGAATTTCAACACGTAACTGATAAAACTCACCATTCAAATTAAAAGTTCTACAAATAGCTGTATCAGGCCCCATAACAAAGGCCTCCAACTCAATTGTCGACAAATCAAGCTCAACTTCATCAGGATCAAAACTGACACCTGAAAAACACTTTGATAATGGGTGAAAGAAATCTAAATATGCATCATTTTTATATATGGGGTTTCTGGATTGATTCCGAATGCAAAAAGGCAAAGGTGAGTACTTATAGAGCGCATCAAAACGCTTCACAATATCATCTAATGATTGACTTGATTGGGAGAGATCTCTAGGATCGCGCGGGTGCATTGAAGCCTCCTCTGAAGGTTTCTGTGTATAGTCGGTACACCCGGGGGTCTAGCCCGGTGTACCGGCGACCCGCCAAACTGAATGGCGAGCATCAAATTTTACTTATGTCTGCATAAAATATATCAATTACTGACGCCAAAGTCACTCAAAAACAGCAGATCTAAATCCTATTTATCAAACATTTTCAGCTAATTATCTTGAGACTCTTCCTCCTGGGGGAAGAATTTTTCAACAATCTGTTGCACATCTTCACGTATACACGTAACCATATCCCTGAAATCAAATTTTTCATTTCCTGCGAGATGCGGACTCAGCGACTCCATCGCCAGGAGCTTGCTGACTATAAATTGAGTTTTCATTACATTTTCAAGAATAGTTTTATTATAGAGCGCCTGATTAAAGGAAGACTCTTTTCTTTCCATTTGCGCTTCATAGACCCGAAGACCAAGTTCGACCAGCATTGATGCAATGCTCGAAAAACTTACATCTTTATCTCTCGCTCCTTCAGCGCGACGTTTTTCAGCGATTACTCTTATTTTCTCTGACACTTCATCGCTTACATAGACCTGAACTCTGGCCATAATTTTCTCCTTATTTATAGTTCCAAAACTTCTGTACCTCAGAATATTTTGAAAAGCTAAAAATGCACGACTCGGCACAAACTCCCTGCCAGAAAACAGACGACTTGCATGCCGACACACACTGTAAAAATTCACGACTCGAATATAGACTCGCCGTAGTCATAACTCAATGGATTTATTAAAAATAGTCACAAATGACTCTGAGTAGAGTTTTTACCGAGTCGAATAGAACTCGCTACCGAGTCGTTTACACACATTAAAATAAATTATTTCACATTACTTTTTCACTAACTGCATGATTTGAATACCCAATCAGCAAAACTTTAATTTTGCGTGGGGTGTGGAGCTTTTGGTGGTGAGGAGTGCATATTAGTTGAGTCTGGGCATGGGATGGGTTAACGTATTTCCGGCATGGTGCCCGGAGGGAAGAAATGAAACGGATTGCTCTTACGTTTTTAATGTTGGCTTTTTCTGGAATGTTGAACGCTGCTGATTGTTTTGATCTGGCAGGAAGGGATTATCATATAGATCCGGATCTGCTTCGGGCAATCTCCTGGAATGAATCGAACTTCCGCACATACGTAAAAGGCTACAATCCTGTTTCGGGTTTTGGCTCCGGACTTATGCAGGTGGACTCCCAGCACTTTAACGAACTGGCTCGTTATGGAATAAAACCGGAGCATCTTCTTTCCGATCCGTGTATGAATATCTACACCGGGGCTTACTATCTTGCAATTGCATTCAAAAAGTGGGGAGTCAGCTGGCAGGCCGTGGGCGCTTATAATGCAGGTTTCAGGAAAACAGAAGAACAGGCGCAGAGAAGATATGTCTATGCCAGAAAAATTGAGGCAACATATCGGGCTATAAAGAATAATAAAAATGCAGCGCAGACTCTTGCAAAACAGTAAAAAGACCTCAACAGGAGGTCTTTTTATTCATCCAGTATTTATGTCGTCAATCAATAGCCCGATAAATTAAATCTGCTTCAGGGTGTTTTATGATACTGATGTAGTCTTTCAGTGCATCCTGACGAGCGACGAGGTGTTTACAGACTTTCGAATATTCAGGCCCCATATCTGCAACCTGCCAGGACAACCAGTTCATGATCATCAGGGTCGCAATAATTCCGGCAGCATCGGCACTGACCTCTGCTTCAAAGTAATTACCGGGAATAACCATGTTATAGCGCTGTTCACCTTCCGGTGCGATATATCCGGTTTGCGTCGTGGTGAATCTGACACAGTTCGGAGCAATGTTTCCTCCGGTGCCCTGCGGAATAATCCAGTAATTCCAGAAACCGCCATCATAATCTGAATGCTGACGTAACCAGCTGGCAATCATGTTATCAGCAGAAGGCGTAAAAAAGAGCGCAGGAATAAAATCCAGACGTTCATCACCATCTGTAACAGAGTAGCGCTGGCGTTCATCGATCTTAAATTGTTCGGCTGATTCACGAGTGGCGGTTTTGACGTTTAATGTGTGCATTCTGGTTTTCTCCTCATTGGGTTATTACATCGTTCGACTTCATCACTGAGCGGCGAAGGGCAATGAGCAGCTGACAGTAAGGAAATAAAGGGGCGCGCAGCGTTTATATACCCCTTTATTTCCTTACTGGCTGATGCTAAAAGCAGCCCTCCGCGAACTGATGAAATCGGGCGATAGTCACACCAGGAGAATGCACACATCCCGTAACGGAAAATCGGCGTAAGACGAATTACCGTTACGGGCTTCAGAGTGGGGGTAATTTATTACCGCCACGGTGAAAGCGGCGCATCCATTCGGGATGCAGCAAGCGTGAATTTGAATTTACGTCAGGATGGACGCCCGAAGGGCGGAGACGGTTTACCGGCTCCGTTCACGACAGCCGTGTCCCTTCAGGGACGACGCCCGGAAAAGAAAGGATAATATCCATATCCGCGGCAGAATAATAAAGACCATCGCCAGCAGGAGAATGAGGAATATTAACCACCTGACCAAAAGACAGGAACTTCAGACTACCACGCGCCGGAATAATGCAGGCAGCGCGTCAGCGCAGCCTGCTTATTCTGCGCCGCAGGCGCGCGGCCTTTGATGCCACGAAAGGCAGGACACTCCCCTGCCCTTCTGGATAGCTATGCAGCGTCATTTATACAGCGCAAAAATTCGCGCATGGCACTGATACGGCGCTGATCGTCCAGCCGCTTACCAAAGTTGTTGATGTAGTACACAGGCGTATACCGCACCCTGTTTAACTTCATCGTCAGCGTATTGCCCGTGACCACCTCGGCAGGAATACCCAGCAGGGAAAGCTGAATAAACGCCATATCGGCCGCAACAGAATCAATATCGATGCAGCTTCCGAACATATGTTCAGACGGGTTATAGCCCGCCTCCAGCAGATATTCCGCATACGCCACAATCATTCCCGCCGCACCGCTTGCCGGATCGCTGACGGTAACGAATCCCTCACGGCGTATCGTTTCGTCGACGTCCGGCATCAGCAGCCTCGCCAGCAGTGACTGGACGTGATACGGCGTGAAATACTGTCCGTTGCGGTCGTCGCCAAGCTCAAGCTCCATGAAGATCGCGCCGAGGAAGTCGTGGAATTTGGCCTCCAGTGCGCAGACCATCAGGCAGAAAAGCGTATGCAGGTTGCTGATATCACTCTCGCTGTACTTCGCGCAGATTTTGCGGCTCTGCTCAATATTCTCTGGCGTTCTTATCCGCGCCATATCCAGCTCGCTGGCGGCCAGCGTGATAAAGTCGCTGAACACCTCCCAGCGGCGCAGGCTGCGGGCGGTATCCCTGAACACGCTGATAAACTGGCGGCGGGCCTGGTCGATTGTCATCATCCGGTGCAGTATCGGCTGCGCATTCACGGTGGGCAATACGGGTTTAGCGGGTGTTAAGGGTGCGGCTTCTCTCGCCTGATCAAAGAAGCTGGCAAAACTGAGTTGAGACATATTTCCTCCTTAAATGCCGCCCCGTAAGGAGCGGCTCAGTTATCAGTTAAATGCCCGCTTCAGTTCGAGCGTGCGTAACACCTGCCCCCACTCACTCCCGCGCATGGCAGGAATACGAACGGCGCGCCCCTTCTTCCGGCAGTGCGCTATGTGACGGCCCAGCGCCCGCATTTCGGCGCTGATGTCGTCACGGTCGATATCACTGCGTTTAATACGCACCTGTTTTTTTACGGGTGCGTTTTCCGCCTCAAGCATCTGGACATACAGGGCGGTCGGTGTAACAATCGAAACTTCACTGAATTGCATTGGTTTGTTCCTTTTGGTGAAGGCCGGATTAATCGTTGCAAGCGGGTAAATCCGGCGGGATATGGCAGACGAAAGTCTGCCTTTTTCATTTCTGGCGCTGCACTCCCTCCTTAACGCGTGCCAGAATCTCCGCGTGGTCAAGGTTGCTGTAGTCGCGCATCCGGTAATAACGGATACCGATCCGCGCGTAGATTTCGGTCACATTACCGCAGACCATTTCCGCCAGCATGAAGGTTTCACACTCGCCGTTCTGACTGCTGCGCCAGTTCATCGGGTACATCAGCCCCAGCGCATCATGGAAGGCGTGTACGTCGATTTCGACGGACGCGGTCAGATATGACTTTTCGCGGCTCAGCCAGTACGCGCGTTCGGCCTCACTGGTCGCATAAATACCCGCTTCAGCGCAGGATTCGGTCAGATTTAAGTGCATGGTTTATCTCCTTCTGGTTAATGGCGTTGATATTTCGCCGTGGTGGTTATTCGTCGAACGTGATGCCGGAAAAATGCGCCATCAGGTGCAGCATGTCGGCAATCTCGTCGACTTTCTGCTGAATGGCTGGCGTGGCTTTCAGGATGCGCGTGACAGCGGTTCTGAGTTCGCCCATATAGCGGTTTGCAGACTCGCCCAGCGCCGTTTTGTCCGTATTGCTCTGGTACTTCATCAGGGCTTTACTGACGTGGTTTTGCAGGGTATCAAGTTCGCTGAGCGCGCTTTTCTCCCATGCGTCAAAGCTGAACGTACTGTTCGTGTTGCTGTTGCTCATAATGTTTCTCCGGTGTGACTGGCGGCATCCCCTGCCGCCAGCCGGTTAAGTAATCAGTAATCCGCCGCCAGCTCGATCATCAGGTCAGCACATTCACCATCGGCACGTTCTTCTTCCGCAGTCGTCAGCATGTAACCCCGTTTCGCTGCCGCCCCCATAAACGCCGGACGGTCTTTCAGTGGCAGTTCTGCCAGGTAATGCATAGCCATACCCAGCAGACGGGACTCATAAATCTCGTAGTGCAGGCCACATCCCCGGTTAGCCTGTATTTCCATACGGGCCAGCACCACGTCCGCGCGAATAACATCGAACGGGTTACGGGAATGGATATTGCGCACAAAGCCATCAGTACGCAGGGACGAGGTTTTCACCCATCTTTCGGAAGATTCTTTGGTGGCGGTTTTGACGTTGACGTTCTGTGTGTTCATCCTGCTTTTCCTCCTGTCTGGTGGTTTATCCATCTCTCGGTGAGTTCCCTGGCGGCAAAGGGCAAAGGAGCAACGGCGGGGCGGCAGGAGAAGGGCGGAGACTAAAGTTTTTGCGGTCCCTCGCAAAAAGTTTTGGCGGAGTGCATTTCACCCTTCGGATGACGACACGACGGTGCTACGACAAGCCCTCCGCCCGGGGACTTAACGGGAGAGGGCTCGCCAGAGGTACGGGGAGAGGATGAACACACCCGACACGGCGGAACGACGTGGCGTCACCTGAGTGCCGGCGGCTTTATCGCCGGCATGGTGAAAGCGGCGTGACCGGAACGGTCACTGCGAGCCGGTGTTGACGTTGCGACAGTGGGATGGAAGCCCGTCAGGGCGGAGACGGTTTACCGGCTCCGTTTACGACAGCCCCGGTTCCCGTCAGGGAGGTCGCCCGCAGTCATGGCCAGTGACCCCGTCAGACAGCAGGCAAATTTGAAAAGATGATACAGACAACTGCCACCATAATTCGCAGCGTTCGTTCTTCAGAGGTGATTCACAGCAGGAAATTACAAAGCGTGAGGACCATATAAAAGAGCAGTTATACCGCAGGCATAACCGCTCTTTTTACTTTCCTGCCTCACGCTGGCGTATAGTTTGTTACCTTCGCCTCCAGTACACCCAGCCACTGACCAGAAGCAGAACACCGCTCAGCACCGCCAATTTCATCGGGGTTATGATCTCCCCAGAATTCCAGCTTGTATCCGATACCCCAGATAAAAAACGCCAGACCTGAAGCCACAATTCCCCACTTAAGGAGAAACAAGAGCACGTTGTCCAGCATACCTGGCGGATCGCGCTAGGTGATAACCAGCGCAATCAGGGCACAGATTGCCACCCCGGCATAGTACGCCGTGCCTCCCAACATCTCCGGCGCCGCGTAATGTATGACCAGCGTAAACAGGCCATTTAACAGCGCGACCAGTATCCAGTATCTCATCTCTAAATTATCCCTTTTAAGCACCCTGCCGACCGTATTCTGGCAGGATATGATATCAGACTCAGTGAGGCGACTTTCCCCGAAAATAATCCGGTCGCACCGTCAGTTCCCGCTCAATGAGTTCATCTGCAAACAGGGGCGCGATCCTGTTAACACGACGCGCCAGATTCCGTCGCCGCGTGGCCGCCTTTCGCTCATCGCTCCAGCGCCTGATCGGCCGTTCATACAGAAAATCAACGCAGACAGCATATCCGGCTCCTGCCACCCACAGTGACATCACGGACTCAGGGGCTGGCTTCCCGGCCTCCACCACTTCTGACGCCAGTTCAGGTTCACCGGGACAGGGACCGGGACGCTTCCAGCGCAGCGAGTAACGCCACTTCATACCTGACTCCGCGCTGTCAGCTTGTTGGGTACCATCCAGCGCTCCAGCTGCCGGACAGATCCCGGACTTTCCCTTGCCAGCGCATTCGTTTCAGCCATCACCGTCCAGAAAGGCTGACTCTCCATCGTCCAGCGCTCCATTGGCTCCAGTGACGGGAAACGCTCGCTCCAGCGCCAGAACATCTCTTCCAGGTCGTACTGGCGCAGTTCAGTCCCCGACCAGCGTGCGCTCCAGCTGCTGACCGTTTCAGGCGTATGGAATGCCAGCTCAATCTCCGCCTGCCCCGCCAGCGCCTGGTACGCCTGCTCACGCTGGCACCGTTCTTTGTGACGCTGTCGGGTGTATTTTTCATCCCGCAGGGCGTCCTGACAGCGAACCCGCTCGGTCTGCTGAAAGGCCACCTCCGGAAAGAGGCGCTGACCCGCACCAACGGGAAGCGGCAGCCAGCAACGCGTCCCGCGACTTTCAATCAGCGCATCGATGGCACTGAGCCAGCTGTCCCTGCTGCCCCGCAGCTCCCGCGCCGTCAGCACCGGCGCAAAATGATGGATTTCCCTGATAGTGATGCGCGTGCTGCCCGTGAGCCGCCGGAAAAAGGCGCTGGCATACGGATACATCGTGGACACCGCGCCGCGCGACCGCCGGCGTTCAACCTCCGCGATGGCCTCCATCGCGGCGCGTCGCTCAGGGCTGAAGGGAACCAGTGACAGGTTTGCAGGTATCATGCCGCGCCCTCCGCTGCCAGAATACTGATGATGCTGGCCTGACTGTATCCGTCCGCATCGAGACGCGCCGTCAGGCTGACGGTGTGGCTGACAAGCTCCGGCTGGTAGCCGCTCAGGGTACGAATGACGGAGAACGGGCGACCGCTGGCGGGCACGAACACCACCATCCACGCCGGACTGATGGCACCAGGACTGCACACCGCAATATGGTAATTGCCGTGCGAGGGGGTAAAGCGTATCTGTACGGGGAAGAAGCCGCCGAACTCGCTGCGGTACTCGCCGTTCACATCCCAGTTTTCAGGGCAGGACAGGTCACGCATGACGGCGTGGGTCAGTTCGCGGCGGAAGTCTTCGCCGCTGTCCCGCCAGTCCTCAAACTCATCACAGGACATCGTTTTCAGTACATCGGGGGTCAGAATAGTGCGCATGGGTATCTCCTTATCGCCGCCCCGCAGGGCGGCGCTCCGTTATCAGGCGGCGTGTGCCGTGTTGGTGGTGTCGTTGTCAGGGCTGTCGGTATCTGAAGCCGCGTCGTCTGCACCGGATTCACCCGCTGACTCCGGTCCTTTGAGCCATGCCGGAACCCAGCGGGTGTGCTGCATAAAGTGCTCCGCATGCGCTGCAGCATCGCCCTTCTTCATCTTCTCCGCGTCACCCGCCGCGCCCGTCAGCCCCGCCTCTTTCAGGGAGGCGACAATCTGCGGATGTTTCAGGCTGCCGAAGTAGTTGTCCTTCGTCGGCTGCCACCAGTCGCGCAGGTGGAAGCCGATTGCCGCCTCGACCGCATCGAGGGTACTGCGCGAGGTGTGCCCCATATCGCGGGTCTGCACCCCGTCAACGGAACAGGCCGTGCAGAAGGCCATCAGCGACATCAACACCCCGCCGTCAAGGGCAAAGAAGGTGGTGAAGTCCTTCTCCCACCCTTCCGGCAGCAGGGCTTTCAGCCTTGCCCGTTCGGTCATCAGGATGTTAAACGCTGCGCCATCCTTACCGGACGGGGCGTTCTCCGTCAGGCTGCCGTGAGATACAGTGAGGCTGATACGGAACGGATGCGTCGTGGTCAGGCAGCCCGAGAAGACGCAGGTACACATGCGCCAGACCATCAGCGCCACCGCCTTTTCGGGCTGCTGCATCAGCGCCGCCTGGACTGCCAGCGTACGTTCGGAGGTCATTTTCGTGAGCAGCGGAACACTGATCCCCTCTGCGGCGTCGGGCTGGTGTGAGGTGAATGGCACCGTTACGCTGCTGGTTACGGTTTCTTCAGGCATATCCGCTTTCAGGCGCACACCGCGCTGCACGTACACCTGCCCTTCGTACAGGCTGACCATCACTCCCGCGCCTGACTTCATGTCGTCAGTCCACGCGCTGGCTTCTGCCGCCGCCTGAATGGCGAGGATGTCCGCTTCGATCGCATCTGACTCGTCGCAAACGCTGTCATATGTATCGTACTGCTCCCGCAGCGCACCAAGACGCTGCTGCTGCTCAGGGGTGTACACCGGATCGGGTTCAGCAGGCTGCACGAACTCCTTACCGTCTTCGCCGTGGTACCAGATGCGGGCTGCGCGTCCGCGACTCCATGCCCAGCCCTCCCGCTGCTGAATGTCCTGCGCGATACGCTCCAGCTTTTCCTGCACCAGACGCTCAACCAGCACGCTGTCAGCCGTACCGTCGCCCTCGTCCTGGCTGAACAGATCTTCACGGACGTAACCCCCTGCCGCCTCGTAGGCATCGCGCCCGATAAAACGAAATTTGGCGTTGTCGGTGCGCATCTCGGTTTCGGTAATAGCGCGTTTAATCAGGTGTGCGGGCGCGTTTGACCAGCTGGCCTTCACGTTTTCGAATACCTCGACCTGACGGGCAGGATCGTCCTCGAGACAGAGCGCCTGACACTGCTCAACGGTCAGTTCGTCCTGTGCAAGCTTCTCCATCAGGGAGGGGGCGAGGTTTGCCAGCTTCAGCATGCGCTGCACGTGACGGGAGCCGAAGCCGAGCGCGTCGCCAATCTGCGCGGGGGTTTTGCCCTGCCCTGCCAGCGTACGGAAACCTGCAATCTGCTCGGCGGGATGCATGGCGGCGCGCTGCTCGTTCTCGGCGACGGAGGCAAGGGCGGCAATGTCGTCGGAAACACGCTTCACCATAACGGTATGGTCAGCAGCGAGACGCCCTTCCTGCGCCAGCAGTTGCAGGGCAGTTAATCGGCGGCCACCTGCGGCCACGCCGGATTGTCCGTCCGCGAGGGTGTGAACAATAAGGTTCTGCAGCAGTCCGAGCGTCTCGATGGAGTCGGCCAGACCGCGAACGCTGTCCACGGAATAGGGGATGGAGCGCACGTTCAGCGGGGATTTAACGAGATCGGACAGCGGAACGTACTCGACCGCAGCGGCCTCAAGGGCGATCTTCAGGGCAGCCTCCTGTGCCTTCGTAATTTTTTTGCTGCTCGCTTTTTTGGGTGCTTTTGCTTTAACATCGGTTACTGACATAGTTGATACCTCACTGATTGATGATTGTCCGGCCCTGCGGAGTTACCGCTCCGGCAGGGCACCTTCTTATTTACTGCTGTTTACGAATACCGTAACGTTCGATGTAACGGTTGAGCCATTTCCCGGTATCCGCTTCAAAATTCCACGCGCGCCAGACCATTACGCCGTTCTGACGAACGACCAGACGAAAATGTGTACCCTGATCGTCCTCAATTGCCACGTTGGTGTACTGCGCCGCAACGACCTCAGCCTGTTCGCGGGTAAAGGTGTCGTCGGGTAAAACCGCCAGCGCCTCGCTCATGTTGCCCCTCCTTCTGAACCTGTTTTGCTTTTAAAAAACCATCACCCGTTGAGTTGCCGGGGCCGCGGTTTTGACGTTTTGCGGGGACCTGCTGAACGCCCCCGCTGGTTGTTACCTTCACCCGTTTGAGAGCCGTTCGCCGCAGGGGCGTAAACCAGCGCGGGCGATGGCGGATGTCCGGGGCGCGGTTTACCGCGTGCCATTTACCCTGGACAGCTGACAGCGGCTGTGCTTGTCTCAGCCCCGGCGAAAGGACTCAAAAGGGTGAAAAAACCAGGCAAGGAATGAGCAGGAACCCGCCGCAACGACGGAAAGCGCGGGCGCGAAACGGCGTTGCCCCTTACAGCCCGGCGGCCGTTGATTTTCGCCGGGGTGCAGGGAGCGCAGGCCACGGCGCGACAGAGGCGGCGCATCCTGATAAGGATGCTGCAAGCCCTGGTGTTGCGTCATGGGATGGAAGCCCGAAGGGCGGAGACGGTTTACCGGCTCCGTTCACGACAGCCCGCCCGGACGCCCGCAATGAAAACGGGAACGGGCAGAAAACAGAAAACGGGAGGATAAGAATGGATTACATGCGGCTAAAATGATGGCTGACGATCATCCAGCTTGATGCCAGCCGGGAACATCAGGAGCGAAAATGCTTTTCTTTTCTGTACTGCACAACGCTATACCAGGCCGAAGCCAGGAAAGCAAAAACGGTGATCAGCACTCTTAATTCGTCCCCCGGTTCCTTCCCCTTCAGCATCAACATTATGATGATGCCGGCAACGATAATCCATGCAACGCCACTCCAGAGACGCAGTTTATCCGCCGCGACATTAATCAGGATAAAAGCAACGGCCAAGATTCCCCCCCATAGAGCCGGTACAGGCTGAAACGGAATAAACAACAGGTTAATACCGGTTAAAAGAGTCACGGCCGCAAACATCAGAGACATACGCATAAAATTTCCTCCCTGGACACACTGACTATAAGAATCACTTCTGCTGCTCATCTCCGGGTTTATTATATTCGGGCGCATTTGCGCGCGGCAGCTGCTGACTGTTCTGCCGATGAACGTCAAGCCGTTCACGAAAATACTGGCGAAGATGTTCAGGCTGTTCCCGTTCAACAAGCTCAGGCACAACAGGCTTGTTCATCCTTTCCTGCCAGGCAACGGCAGCGGCGGCTTTATCGACTGAGACCTTATCCTGATCATCTTTTGAGAAAGAGGCGATATTCCACTTCGACATATGCTTCACCGGTCTGCTTTACAGGAAGATATCCCTGATAATACGCGCATTCCCGGGCAACAGCGACTGACAACGGAGAGGAGAGTGCGCGGCGCCGGAGGCGCGGCGAAGTTTCTCTCCGGCAGGCGCAGCCTGCCCGGTTTTTCGCGCGGGCTGACAGGCGCCCTCCGGCCCGGACGCCTGCCATCATACTTACTGGCCTTTTCCACCCTGTAAGATGAAATGACCGCCGATGTACACGGCACACTGACAGGTCATGTATTCGCAGATTTCATCCATCACCTGCGCGGTGGTCAGTTCCCGCTGACCGGCATCACGTCGGCGGGCATTAATCAGGGCTTTGTACTGTCGCAGGATCTCGCGGGTTTCCGGTGCAAGTTTCATACGTTTTCTCCTTAACCGGCGGGTTTCCCCGCCGGACATTAATCAGTTGCTGAAGACATAGCCGTCATGGAACACATAACCGCTGCTGAACAGGTCACGCGCCCAGGCTTCAAAATCGAAATAGCTGCGCAACGGCTCCGGCACCTCATTTAACAGGCCGTTGTCCTCCACCATCTCCCGCGCATAGTCTTCCTCGCTTTCCGCCTCGCCGCGGTACGCATCATCAAACGCGTCATAGTCACATTCGCCGGTATACTCCGCCCAGGCGATAAAAGCGGCTTCCCTGCCCTCTTCTTCGGCGCGTTTGTAAGCGGCGATAAAATCCCAGTCAATGGAGCATTCAGAGACGAACTGCGACGGAATGCCCTCCCAGTCCTGGAACATAAACTCGGCATCCCATTCATCGGCATGCAGTGCCTGACAGGCCTCGTAAAAATCTTCCCTGCCGTTAAACTCCGTCAGATCAAACCATTTGCCGAAAATGCTGCCGCAGTTGTATTTGTGATACGTGCCCACGTAAACAGCCGGTGTGGTGGTTGTAGTGCGCATAAAAAATCCTCCATAGTCGATGTCGTCTGAGTTCCGGCTTACGCCGTGCCGACACGACAGCCGGGCGAAAAGCGGAGGATGCAAGGGCGTCACCGAAGCCGCAGCGCAGTAAAAAAGCAGGAGCTGGCTGGACGGTTTGACGGCGAAAATTGAGCCGGAAAACGACGGGAAGACGGCGGATAACGTATGAAATAAACTGCGACCGGGTGAAGGTGACGGCGTTTACGCTTCCCTTGCATCAGCCGCGGCCCGGCTATAGTAGAGGCACGGCGTTTGCCGCAGGCCGCACGGGACGTTACTCACCGCGAAGCCGGAACAACGTGAAGGAAGAGCCGTAAAAGTGGAGCCGGCGACATCCTTCGTGGTGGATTCAGGGGGCCGCCGCCCCCTGCTGTTCGCTACACTGGCCGGATTGCTGACAGGGCATTGCGGACAAGACTGATTTCTGCACGCGCTTCTGCCATGACCTCATGTAACAGGGTTAAATCCATCCACCGGCGCGGAGGCTCGCCCGGAATACGCAGCACATCGCACATCTGGCCACATGCCAGGATTTGATCAACATTGTCGCTGATAACAAAGAACTCGACGCTGCTGTAGCGTGCCCCTTTGTTCAGGATGGCATCGAGCACCACCGGCAAATTGTCATCATCGTCCAGCCAGCAGGGCATATCATTTTCCTTCACAACCAGACGGAAGTTTCGGGTCTGGCGATAAAACAGCGTTTCCCCGCGCGTGGTCAGCGCCGCCTTTATCCGGCGCGCATCCTCCCATACCTGCCGGGAGATATCCCGCACCGCGCGGGACAGGCAATCCGTTACAGCCTGAATCTCCGGCTCCGTCAGCCATTCCCCGGCCCAGGGGAACGCTATCTGTGTTCCGTCCTCCGGAAGCTGCGGCGCGTCGGCATAGCGGCTGCCGGATAAAATAATCTGCGCTGGCGTCCCGGCTATTTTTGTCATGGCACTTTGCAGCTCTGCGGGTACGTCACCGGTACAAAGCAAAGGCAGCAGATGAACAATATTTGCCGCATCCAGACGGACATAAATGCTTATCCATCCCGGTTTATTGACCGGATCACGCTGATCAACATCGGTATGGTCAGGCCATCCATAATCAGCAATCAAATCGCGCGCACGGCGCATAACAAGGGCGGTTAACGTGGTGATTTCCTGCATAATGGGTTCCTCTGAACGGGGTCAGTACACGCCGCCCGGGCGGCGTGTTGATTTCAGTTTTTCAGTAAGGCGCGAACTTTCGCCGCATCAGCCAGGCGGCGGGTAACGCTTTCCGGGACCGGATGATTGCTGTCACGGGCGGTCCATTCCCTGTGCCATAACGCCTGTTCGGCAGTGGTCAGCAGGGTTTCAAGCAGGTCAGCCGGCACACTCACCGCCGCTGCGGCCTGTTTCACCTGTTCAATCAGATCCATCACCGCACCGGCAGACACGCCCGATTCAAGCCGTTGTTCCTCCGGAATGGCGTCCATACGCGCCAGTACCACCCTTGTGTCCTGCTCCGAAACGGCATATTCCATTCCGTCGGCCAGCGCTTCGATATCCGCCGGGGACCAGACAATGAGGTTCAGCGGGGTTTCTGCGGGATACTGTTCACGCAACAACTGGCAGAGGGTTTCACAGGTTCCGTACATATTTTTCTCCTCTGTCCTTAAAGCAGGCATCCAACTCAAGAATTTCGTTGTATGCCGCCATAAACAGGGCATTGATGCGAAAAAGGGTCTGACGGGTCAGGCGTTCGGCCAGCACATCGGAGTCAAAGCGATAGCGGTGCTCCATCCCGTTCAGCGTCGCCCGCAGGTCACACATGCTGTTGGCGATTTCCGCCACTTCTGCGCGGAGTTTTTCGTGTCCGGCATAGTTCATTACGCGGCCTCCGGGAACTCGTCGTTAGCGGCCGGGTACTGCATGGCGCGCCGGACGGCGGCCAGACGTTGCTGTCCGGCCCGGTGATACTGCTCCAGCAGTTCAATACCGATGTAACGACGGCCAGCCTGGAGGGCGGCCACACAGGTGGAGCCACTTCCGGCAAAGGGGTCGAGCACAATTGCGCCGGGATGTGTGAAAGACTCAATCAGCGGTTGCAGGCTGGTTACGGGTTTTTCTGTCGGGTGGTGCCGGTTGCCTGAATATTTCCACGCAATCACGTCATTCAACGGGTTTTGCGGCAGGGACGGACGACCTTTTGCAAGGATGTAGGCGCATTCGTGGCGGTAGCCCACATATGCGGCCTTCGATGTGTAGGTTTTAGGGAAAACCAGATGACCAACAACGCTGAACCCGGCCTGTTTCCACGCAGCCATAAAGCGATCGACGCGGTTCCAGCCGTAGAAGCTCACCATCAGCGCGTCTTTTTTCAGCACGCGATACATCTCATGGCTGGCGGGTTGCAGCCATTCATCGGTTTTATCGCCGGCGATGGTACGCCCCTGACGGTCACGAAAACCGACGAGATATGGCGGGTCGGTCAGAATGAAATCGACAGCATTATCCGGAAAGCCGGACATGATATGGACGCAATTACCCTGGATAAATCGGGACATGGTAGTTCTCCTTTCTCAAATGCGGCGCCAGTTACGCCGTGCCGATACGACAGCCGGGCGAAAAGCGGAGAATGCAGGGGCGGTGCCGCAAGCCGCAGCGCAGTGAAAAAGCAGACGCTGGCTGGACGGTTTGACGGCGAAAATTGAGACGGAAAACGACGGGAAGACGGCGGATAATGCCTTTGAAATAAACTGCGACCGGGTGAGGACACCGGCAGAGCGAACCCTTGCATTCGAAGCGGCCCGGCTACAGTAGCGGCACGGCGGCCACACGATGGCAGGAACCTGAAAAACGGCCTATGTTCTGAACTGAAGAAAACACAGATTTCGCATGCGAAATCTACACCGGAGAAACGATAATGTGCGGTCGGTTTACGCAGTACAACTCCCGCGAGGAGTACCTGGCCTTTCTCGGAGAAGAAGCAGAACGGGACATCCCGTATGATCCGGAGCCCGTCGGCCGCTACAACGTTGCGCCCGGAACCCGGGTATTACTGCTGAGTGAACGCCGCTCGCAGCTGCATCTTGATCCTGTTCGCTGGGGTTATGCGCCGGAGTGGTGGAACAAGCCCGCTCTAATCAACGCCAGAAGTGAAACTGCGGCTGGCAGCCGGATGTTCAGGCCACTCTGGGAGCACGGACGGGCCATTATTTTTGCTGACGGCTGGTTTGAGTGGAAACAGCAAAACGGCGTGAAACAGCCGTTTTTCATTTACCGCAAGGACGGAAATCCACTCCTGCTCGCTGCCATCGGGAAACCACCTTTTGAGAATGGTAATGACCTGGAAGGATTCCTGATCGTCACGGCAGCTGCGGATGAGGGACTGCTGGATATTCACGATCGGCGACCGTTCGTGTACTCACCGGATGCCGCACGTAAATGGCTCAGTGAAAACACAACCGGTAAAGAGGCGGAAGACATTGCCCGTGAGGGCAGTCTTTCCGCCGAAGATTTCACATGGCACCCCGTCAGCCGGGCTGTTGGCAATCCCGGGAACCAGGGCAGGGAACTTATAGAGCCACTGGCTTAGCAGACGGTGAGATACCCGGCATCCACTCACAGGGTTATGCACCGTTTCTGTGGATAACCCAGAGCCTGTTTTATCCGGCAGAACAATAACCTGGCAGGAGCCGGTAAAATTCTCCTTGCAGGACGGGAAATATCTTAAATAATACTGTATATAAAAACAGGCATTTTAAGAGGTATGCCATGATCCTTTTTGTCACTCCCGCATCTGAACCAGCACTGTCCACCGCACCACTTTTCACAGAGCGCTGTCCGGCAGGTTTTCCGTCACCGGCCGCGGACTATACCGAAGACGAACTGGATCTGAATGCCTATTGTATCCGTCGCCCCAGCGCGACCTACTTTGTCCGGGCCATTGGCGACTCGATGAAAGATATGGGCCTGCACTCCGGCGATTTAATGGTTGTCGACAAAGCCGAAAAACCCATACAGGGGGATATTGTCATCGCGGAAACAGATGGCGAGTTCACCGTTAAACGCCTGCAGCTTAAACCCCGAATCGCCCTGCTGCCGATGAATCCCGCCTACCCCACCCTCTACCCGGAGGAACTGCAGATATTCGGCGTGGTGATGGCATTCATACATAAGACGCGGGGTACTAACTGATGTTTGCGCTCGCTGATGTGAATTCGTTCTATGCGAGCTGCGAGAAAGTTTTTCGTCCCGACCTGCGGAACAAACCTGTTGTTGTTCTTAGCAACAACGACGGCTGTGTAATAGCGCGAAGTGCCGAAGCGAAACGGCTGGGCATTAAGATGGGCGTCCCCTGGTTCCAGCTGAAGACGGCACAATTCCCGGAGCCGATCATCACGTTCTCGAGCAATTACGAGCTTTATGCATCGCTGTCGAACAGGGTTATGTCTCATCTTGAGGAGCTGGCGCCGCGCGTGGAGCAGTACAGCATCGACGAGATGTTTCTGGATATCCGCGGTATAGACAGCTGCATCGATTATGAGGACTTCGGCCGGCAGCTGCGCGAGCACGTACGCTCCGGTACGGGGCTGACAATCGGCGTCGGGATGGGGCCAACCAAAACGCTGGCTAAAAGCGCACAATGGGCGTCGAAGGAATGGCGGCAGTTTGGTGGCGTACTTGCTCTGACTTCAGGCAATCCAAAGCGAACGGAGAAACTGCTCTCACTACAGCCGGTGGAAGAAATCTGGGGAGTAGGTCGCAGGATCTCAAAAACGCTTAATACGATGGGCATCACTACGGCACTGCAGCTGGCGCGCGCGAATCCTGTATTTATCAGGAAAAATTTCAGCGTTGTGCTGGAGAGAACCGTTCGGGAACTCAACGGAGAAAGCTGTATTTCGCTTGAAGAAGCGCCGCCGCCAAAACAGGAGATTGTCTGCAGCCGGTCCTTTGGGGAGCGTGTCACGACGTATGAAGCCATGCGCCAGTCAGTTTGTCAGTACGCTGAGCGTGCAGCTGAAAAGCTGCGCGGTGAGCGTCAGTTCTGCAGGCATATTGCCGTTTTTGTGAAGACGTCACCGTTCGCTGTGAACGAACCGTATTACGGGAATGTGGCCAGTGAAAAGCTGATGACTCCCACGCAGGATACCAGGGACATCATAGCCGCAGCGGTGAAAGCACTGGATCGGATCTGGGTGAATGGCCATCGGTATGCAAAAGCAGGTTGCATGCTCAATGATTTCACTCCTGACGGGGTTTCGCAGCTGAATCTGTTCGATGATACTCAGCCCCGAAGCAACAGTAATCAGCTGATGAAAGTCGTGGACGGTATTAACCATTCCGGTCTGGGGAAAGTGTGGTTTGCGGGACGAGGCATCGCACCTGAGTGGCAAATGAAACGAGAAATGCTTTCTCCTGCATATACGACCAGGTGGAACGAACTACCGATGGCCATCATAAGGTGATCGGACACTTAAAGATTTCGCATGCGAAATCTTATGAATTAATCACGCCTGTGCAGCTGTATGAGTGCCTGAGAGGGCCGATAGTGCTGCTTCGCCCACCGCCCGTAATTATTAACGGACTCATACTGACGTTCTGCAGCACCATCACGGTAATACAGTACCTGAATAATCCCATGCAACTGCAGATAGCTGGCTACCGTAGTTACATTATTGCGAACGAAGTGTGTGTGGCCCTGGAAGTTATCAAGATCAACTCCGTCCTGTCCGTCATCAAGCGCATCAAGAATAAAAGCTATCAACGCTGAAGCTATAGAACGACGGCCAGAACCTGCGATACAAGCATCAAGCTCCTGAAAGGTCATCTGGATTTCCTGTTATAACGGTAATGGGCGTCCTCTTCGATTGCAGCCACGAGCCATCCGGTAGCGGTTCGCCTGTCTATGTTCTCAGGCAAGGAAGCGACGAGCTGCTCAAGTGGAAGTGTACGATTAGATCTGAATATAAGCGCCGACATTCCACACCAGTCTTGGTTACTTTCTGGCTTCCAGCCGGCGCCGAGCATCAACGTTAATGCCGTCTGAGCCGCCCATAACGGAGTTTCTGCCGGGCTCAAGGACCATGTGGCTAACGCTGCTCCGGGTACAGGCCTGCTTCTTGTTACGTACCCAAGTTTGATAGCCGCTTCTGTTAGTGCGGCAGCAGCTTCGGATTGAGTTCCGGGATACTGAAGCGCCCAGAGGCGGACAATTTGGCCACGGAATTCCGTGGCCATTTCGGTGAATGGAGTAGATTTCATTACTGAGATCGCATCCCTTTAACACGGAGTTCAGATGCCTCAACTGAAATTTCACCAATTTCCAGTTTCACCCACACATATCCCTCTGCGTCTGGCGCGCGGTCAGTCATTATAGTCCCTTGCTGACCGTCTATGTCGACAACGACCTGCCAGGGTTTTACACCTGAATTGCTGTCTACAGGCCTGGCAGGTTTTTTGTTCTGAGCCTTAGATTTCGCATGCGAAATCTTATCTTTGCCTTTGTTCTTTACTTCATCAAGAACAGCTTTAACCTGCGCGCGTGAAATACCTGACTCCCTCGCAGCTGCGACGAGCTTCTCGGCTTCTTCGGGGGAGTTTTCATTCACCTGAATCAATGTGTATGCCAGATCGACATCGGATGTAACTTTATCCCGAAGAAGGGCAGTAACATTTTCTGGTGCATCAATGAGACGAAGGTGTTTACTCACAAACGAGGTAGGTTTGCCCATCGTTTTTGCGATCTGCTCACCTGTCATGTTGAACTGATGCTTGAGCTCATAAAACGATTTTGCAGTCGCTAAAGGTTTCAAACCAGACTGCTGCAGGTTTTCAATGAGCTGACCGATGATGCGTTCTTTTCTTTCCCGCGGTGGTTTACCAACATAAATATCAATATGGGTATCACCACGTTTTCGAGCAGTACGAACACGCGTTTCGCCTAACCATATCTGGTAGCCGCGCCTGTCACGAGGATAGCAACGAGGTGGAGTAAGCATCCCTATAGTTTCAAAGGTGTCAGACATACCCTCGATAACTTCTTCATCGAAGTCTTCTTCAGGTCGCACTTGTTCTTCAGCATATACAAGATTTATATCTACACGGATTATCTGCCCATCAGGTTCGATGTCCGGGCGTGCTATATCCGCCATAATCTGGTGCGCAGCTATATCATGGCTCTGCTCATCTGGCTGTTTGTTTACAATGACATGTTCGATATCAGGTACAGCAGTCGCATTTTTTTTCATTTCCTGCTGCGCCTGGAGACGTTTCATGAACGGTTTCTTAGCCATCACTTACCTCCAGCGAGCTTAATAATTTTCTGTGTAAGTTCTTTATACTGGATTGCAGGAAGACATTTAGGGTCATATTCATCAAAGGATAGACCAAGCTCGATTGCCTCTTTTGCAGCTGCAGGTACAAATGATATATAAGCGAGAATGTATTCTTCGGAGTACCCCTTACCCTGAAGGATCTCGATGAGGAGATTCAGGTTCAGTGTATCAATAGGCCCCAGATACCCTTCTTTGAGCGGCTTTTTATAATTTTTCACCTGCGTCTGGGTCACATACGTCCCCATAAACTGGAGAGAAGGGTTATAGTTCCGCTTAATTTTCTGCATATAGGCAAGCTGTTTACCTACTGCATTACGGGCCTGTTTCTCCAGCAGAGTAGGGATTAGAAGGTAATCAGCTGACATATGAGCTGCGATCATGACATTCGAATATGATGGTGCTGAATCGGCAATAATAAAATCAAACTGCTTCTTCAGTTCTTCAATACGGTCCCTGAAGTCGAACATGCAATCGCTGTTGCGATAGTTAATTTCATTTAGTTCACTGGTAGCACCAATAAAGAAGCGCCCGCCGGGAAGTTCAATGGGTCGAACCTCTGTATCCGGGAAGAAAAGCTGATATGTGTTCGCCTCGCCAGGAGTAAAACTGTTACTTAAAGGTTCACGTTCAATTTCATAAGGTAAGTCATCGGGGAAAGCCCTCTCCGTCAGACCAGTTGTCCAGTCCATATCAATTTCAAGCACACGAAAGCCAGCACTACGAAGGTCATGTGCAATTTCACTGGATGACTGCGATTTAACGATTCCGCCCTTCTGGCTGCATACAACGATGAGTTTTCCGATGGGTCCAATTTTCAGGGTCATGGATCTGTCCTTAAGATTTCGCATGCGAAATGTTTGAGAAGGGGCGGCACGACTTGAGAGAGCATTTCAGTAATGTAATGAGATGATTACGGTATTTCATACACACTCCTATGAGTCAGGCGTTTCGCCAGATGTAGAAGCAGCTATCTGCCTCTGCGTTGATTGTCGTGCTTTCAGGACGACACAAACAGTATACAGAAAAATCATTAAGTATCAATAATGATACGCAATGGTTTTCGCATGCGAAATCACATATTGAGTATTTCTGGTGATCATATTTGATTTTGT
Organism: Citrobacter sp. MGH105; assembly: GCF_001037485.2. NCBI lineage: Bacteria > Pseudomonadati > Pseudomonadota > Gammaproteobacteria > Enterobacterales > Enterobacteriaceae > Citrobacter > Citrobacter sp. MGH105. Next base: position 67,629 of record NZ_CP073050.1, read on the forward strand.
TGACGCACAGCGCCTGTTCATAGCTTGCATCTGAGCAGGTGAAGGATTAGATATGCCCGACGGGCACGTCAGCCTAGCACATTGGGGTTTTCAGAAAGGTCATGCCAGTGGTCCTGATTAATAACCTCGAACTGCCACTACAATACCGCAGATTATGCAAAGGACAATTACCCAAAGAATGGCTGGCATTGGATTGCCATTTTTAGCTTCAGATGCCAAATACGCATTAAACTCTTTTTTACTTTGTCTTCGACCATGAGATGTAGAGAAATTGTGCTGCCTTAGCGGAACAGTACCAGACTCAACATATTCCTTAGCTGCCGCTAATGTGGGGACAGGTCCAAAATCATGAGCGCCATTAGCATCGACAATAAGCCACCCAGAGTTATTTTTTATAATGCAACGCCCATCATCTACTGCGTATCTTCCGGCCTGAATTCTGGTTATCTTAGCCAACGTTTGCTCCGTGTTGTATTATGCCCAACGGGCTACTTTGTTCATCAGTAAAAGTTTACAGCTTTATCCCTGCGCCGCAATGGGTTGGACACTCAGCTAATTCTGTCCATTAAAGATAATATTCGTAACGTTTCAGGGGAGGTATATCCAACGCCATAATTTCTTCAGAATTAACTATATAGGTATCAGGGAAAAAATCAGCCAAGACCTTAAAATTATGCTTTTGACAAAATGCCAGAAGGTGTGGATTTTTTACATCCTCAATAACTACATCGTTCCACGGATTAGATTCGCAGCATAATTTAAGAAAAGATTTAAACCAGCCTTTATTTTGTATTTCTTCGGGAAGTTCTACAACATGAATAGTCAGGCAGTCACCATCATACAGGTTCGTTCTTTGTCGCAGACCTACGATAATACCATTATCTTCGATCTGTACTCCATCGCGATGTTCTTTCATCTCACGGTTATAGCGTTTTGCTCTTTGGAGCCACGCCATAAGTTGCTGGGTCGTAGAAGGTGATTCAGCTATAAGCCATTTCAAATATTCAGTGCGATCCATATGTGCCTCTCAACAATAATAATTAATTACGATCGTATTGTGCATCCTGCCCCACGAATCACAGCGGCGTTCGTGATGCTCCCAACGGGAGTGGAACTTCGTAGCTACCATGCTCGCTTTCGTATCTACGGATGAAAGCGTTCACCTGCCTGTCCAGTAGGTCAAACAGTGAGATAAACTCAGCAATAAGTCCCGCCACATAACCCTCATCAATGATGATACGGTGTCGAATCAGCCTGATACCGTTTTTTTGCTTACAGTAGTTTTCTATATCATCAGCCAGCCGCTCTACCCTGTGCTTCTCAATCTCACCTTCAGAGTGAACCAGAACATGCCTGATTTGCTCCACTTTCAGCATATCCTCCCATCGTTTCCACAATAAATTCCCCTGATTAATATCAAAACTGGCTTCTCTCCTCAAAAATTGACGATAACGTTTTATACACACTTCTTTTAAATACTTATCGCTCATGTCCTGTGGGAGAAGTTTATTAATTTCGGCGCATAATGTTTTAACTTGATGTTCAAAGAAATTATACAGTGTTATCACCATGGCCTTGCGATGCATGGGGGGGTAAAATTCGCCAAATTCTCTTATTTCTTGACTGTAACTATCAATAATATCCTCGTGATATTCACCACCATTATTTTTCAGATGTTCATTTATTTCATTGCAAAGCATATCATTGCTTTTCTTAATATTATCCTCTGAGTAATTATTGTATGCGGCGTAATTATGCAGATCTATTGTTGTGAAATGACACAGATGAAAAAGGGTCGTACCGAAGAAATCGATAACATTCGGGTAGCGAAATTCAGTATCCAGTTCCATATACATCCTTCGTCGTATTACAGCCTTAAGCTGTTGCCGGTCGCACCGCTAAAGTAAGTATTAATAATAATTCCTGCCCGGATTGGACGTACAGCACTTTTTGTCCAGTTTTTCAGTGCCTCGCTCCGCCATCGTCAATCCTCCACCTGAAATGTACAAAAAAATGCTATTCATTCTGGACATTTCGGCACTATCGGAAAAAGTGTCCAAAAAATATTTCTGTTGATCGTATTTATTTTTGTTGACCTGTTTCCGAAACCGTGAGTCTGTTCAGAGCTTGCATCTGAGCAGGCGAGGGGTTGGGCAAGCCCGCAGGGCGCGTCAGCCTGTCACATTGGGGTATACTCTAATGTCATAGTCTGAAAGCTATAATCAGAATGCACTGAAATAATCCCGCAATAAAATATTAGACAGCTTATATTTTCACTCTTCCTGCAGGCTGCCTTAGCATGCTGTACCAAACCGACCGATTTCGGACACCGCTTACAGCACCTGTTCAAAACTTAGTGAAATTAGTTTCGTACATACGTTATAATTCGTACATCCATTTCGTACACAAAATTACGCCATGTCACGAGTTTTTGCTTACTGCCGGGTCTCCACACTGGAACAGACCACTGAAAACCAGCGCCGAGAAATTGAAGCAGCCGGTTTTACCGTTAAACCCCAGCGCCTGATTGAGGAACAAATCAGCGGATCAGTGGCTGCCAGCGAACGCCCCGGTTTTGCCAGACTACTTGATCGCATGGAAAATGATGATGTGCTGATAGTGACCAAACTTGATCGCCTGGGCCGTGACGCAATGGACGTGCGAAAGACCGTAGAGCAGCTGGCAGCATCCGGTATTCGCGTACACTGCCTCGCGCTGGGTGGCGTGGACCTCACCAGCGCGGCCGGAAAGATGACCATGCAGGTCATTTCGGCTGTGGCTGAGTTTGAAAAGGACCTGCTGATTGAACGCACGCATTCCGGCCTGGCAAGGGCTAGGGCAGCAGGCAAACGGTTTGGCCGGCCGCCGGCGCTTAACCAGGAACAGCGGCAGGCAGCGCTTGAACAACTGAAAGCAGGTGCCAGTATCAGCGCCATTGCCCGCGAGTTTGGGACCTCACGACAAACCATCATGCGCCTGCGTGGCGATGCAGTCAGCCCGGAGTTACCAGATTGACATCCACCCCCGACACAATCCGCTGAAGGAATGGCAATTCTGTTCACCACATTTGCTAAGAGATCAGGACTTACTTTGTAATCTGGAAGTACATCGAAGTTGCAACAATAGTACACTATTGCGTGACGTAGATTCGTGACGTATAGTTACTGCAACTTATTTGTTTATAACTACCGTCAGGTACAAAATTATGTCTCCAGCACAAGCTAAACAAAAGCAGCATGAACGCTACGAAGCCGTAGCGGTGCAGGTTTTGCGTGGTCGTGCCGGTTACAAACCTGCCGTGAAAAGCCGCTTCAGTAAGTCAGCCAGTAGCAAATTCTCTCATACTATCGCTTTTGCCTGATCCTGAACTTTGAGGCACAATAAACCATCATTCGCTGATGGTTTTTTTATGCCTGTTCAAGACGTTATTCCCCCCTATGAGCAGATGTACCTGCTAAATCAGCAGCTGATCTGCAACGCTGACCAGTTCAAACATGCCGTTATCACAGTTGGCGGTCAGGCTGTGCAATACTGGATATCCTATTATCATGCACAATATGGCGACAGATTGCCTGATGAGCGTCTCACCACTTCTGTTGACTGCGACTACAGCGCCCGGAAAGATGATATTGCGGCTATAGCAAAAACGCTCAACGTTAAGACGTGGGAGAACAAAGACGGCCAGCCCCCATCCCTTGCACAGTTTATGCTTATCGATCAGGACACACACGATATCAAACGGGATGATGGACGCTTATTTGCCGTACCGGATGCGCCTGACGAGCCAAATGTGGTGGATATTATCGACCGACCCGGAGGCTTTGACCGTTCTGATTTTCTGGGGGAAAAGCTTTACCTGTATACCGCCCCGTTTTATGTAGAAGCAACCGGCCCCGGTATGCCTGAAATGAATGAAAAGGTAAGGGTGTTGAACCCTGTCGCCTGTATGCGCTCGCGCTTTAGCAATCTGATTGCCTTGCGCCGTGATGCTGAAATTGAAATTGCGCGTATTAACGCGCTCAAGATCCCGTGTTATTTCTTTCTCATCGAACAGTTTGATGAACAGCCGTTCAAAGTTGCACGAGGAATCTTTATGGATTTGTGGTGGCTCGCGAATGACGAAAGCTGTCTGCGCCATCAGGCCTTCTGGCATAGCTGGCAGGGGCCGCTTCTTGAAGGGCAACAAAGTAACAACATCACTCTGATTGATGTGTTGGAAGGCGTACATGCATACCTGGAAGGGCATCTTGATGACTTTGAAATACCGGAAGCCTTTGTCACCAAAGAATTACCGCTAAAGCTCGCACAGCTGCGTGAACGCTGGGAGCGTTACGTGGTACTCAATGCTGAATGGGCAGCAAGAGGGCGCAGGGGATTTGAACGTAATCGCCGTGATGATTAGGGAAGGTGCGAATAAGCAGGTCATGTCTTCCCAAGCTGACTCGTTGATTAAAATTTCGCGGATCTGGGCCGATTTTTTTCCCGCAAACACATCGAATCAGCCTATTTAGGCTATTTTTTCCACCATTTCTGGCGTTATTTCCGGTTTTTACTGAGATCTCTCCCACTGACGTATCATTGGGTCCACCCGAAACAGGTTGGCCAGGGTGAATAACATCGCCAGTTGGTTATCGTTTTTCAGCAGCCCCTTGTATCTGGCTTTCACGAAGCCGAACTGCCGCTTGATGATGCGAAACGGGTGCTCCACCCTGGCATGGATGCTGGCTTTCATGTATTCGATGTTGATGGCCGTTTTGTTCTTGCGCGGATGCTGCTTCAAGGTTTTTACCCTGCCGGGACGCTCGGCGATCAGCCAGTCCACATCCACCTCGGCCAGCTCCTCGCGCTGTGGCGCTCCTTGGTAGCCGGCATCGGCTGAGACAAATTGCTCCTCTCCATGAAGCAGATTACCCAGCTGATTGAGGTCATGCTCGTTGGCCGCGGTGGTGACTAGGCTGTGGGTCAGGCCACTCTTGGCATCGACACCAATGTGGGCCTTCATGCCAAAGTGCCACTGATTGCCTTTCTTGGTCTGATGCATCTCCGGATCGCGTTGCTGCTCTTTGTTCTTGGTAGAGCTGGGTGCCTCAATGATGGTGGCATCCACCAAAGTGCCTTGGGTCATCATGACGCCTGCTTCGGCCAGCCAGCGATTGATGGTCTTGAACAATTGACGGGCCAGTTGATGCTGCTCGAGCAGGTGGCGGAAATTCATGATGGTGGTGCGATCCGGCAGGGCGCTATCCAGGGATAATCGGGCAAACAGGCGCATGGAGGCGATTTCGTACAGGGCATCTTCCATGGCACCGTCGCTCAGGTTGTACCAATGCTGCATGCAGTGAATACGCAGCATGGTCTCCAGCGGATAGGGCCGTCGGCCATTGCCCGCCTTGGGATAAAACGGCTCGATGACAGCGGTCATATTCTGCCATGGCAGAATCTGCTCCATGCGGGAGAGGAAAATCTCTTTTCGGGTCTGACGGCGCTTAGTGCTGAATTCACTATCGGCGAAGGTGAGTTGATGGCTCATGATGTCCCTCTGGGATGCGCTCCGGATGAATATGATGATCTCATATCAGGAACTTGTTCGCACCTTCCTTAGGTTCGTTACCTGACGCCTTAAATATTGCGGCTCCCGGTCAGCCGAAGATTCTATTATACCCGTGGCGATTCAGATGCTTGATTTTTTTTAGAATCAGGTTCACGCTACGAACCATGAAAATTACACTGACTCCTCAACAGAAACTGCAACTCGAACAAATGCACGATATTGAACGTGATAGTCGAGTTTGCGACCGTATTAAGGCTGTTTTGCTGGCTTCTGAAGGCTGGAGTCAGACCATGATTTCACAAGCTCTTCGGATTCATGAATCCACCGTTGCACGTCACCTTAGCGACTACGTTCTTTCTGAAAAACTTAAGCCTGAAAATGGCGGAAGTCAAAGCAAGCTTTCTGGCACTGTTGCAAAGTTAGCGATGAGGCAGCCTTTTGTCTTATTCAAAGGCCTTACATTTCAAAAACTCTGCTTACCAGGCGCATTTCGCCCAGGGGATCACCATAATAAAATGCTGAGGCCTGGCCTTTGCGTAGTGCACGCATCACCTCAATACCTTTGATGGTGGCGTAAGCCGTCTTCATGGATTTAAATCCCAGCGTGGCGCCGATTATCCGTTTCAGTTTGCCATGATCGCATTCAATCACGTTGTTCCGGTACTTAATCTGTCGGTGTTCAACGTCAGACGGGCACCGGCCTTCGCGTTTGAGCAGAGCAAGCGCGCGACCATAGGCGGGCGCTTTATCCGTGTTGATGAATCGCGGGATCTGCCACTTCTTCACGTTGTTGAGGATTTTACCCAGAAACCGGTATGCAGCTTTGCTGTTACGACGGGAGGAGAGATAAAAATCGACAGTGCGGCCCCGGCTGTCGACGGCCCGGTACAGATACGCCCAGCGGCCATTGACCTTCACGTAGGTTTCATCCATGTGCCACGGGCAAAGATCGGAAGGGTTACGCCAGTACCAGCGCAGCCGTTTTTCCATTTCAGGCGCATAACGCTGAACCCAGCGGTAAATCGTGGAGTGATCGACATTCACTCCGCGTTCAGCCAGCATCTCCTGCAGCTCACGGTAACTGATGCCGTATTTGCAGTACCAGCGTACGGCCCACAGAATGATGTCACGCTGAAAATGCCGGCCTTTGAATGGGTTCATGTGCAGCTCCATCAGCAAAAGGGGATGATAAGTTTATCACCACCGACTATTTGCAACAGTGCCCGAGCACGTCCGTTGATCTCAGATGTGGAATCCGAGCTGAGCCCCTCAATGAGCATGACCATGTCCGAATCTGTCATAGATGCATGCGGCGGTCATACATTTTCACACGCTTGAAGTCTATGCGCGAAGCATATATTCTTGCGGTATGGAGCCTGAGGTCGCCAAGTACCATTTAGGTGCACTCGCGTTGGCCGTTGCAGACAGCATCGCCAGTGTCTCGGCCTCGTTTTCACCAAGCGGCCCGGGGACCGCCGTGATGGTGTTACTCAGCATGGAGCCCGGACTGCCGATCAGCGTTTTGGCTACCTCGATCGGGCTTTCTCATGCCGGGACGGTGCGATTGATCGATAGGCTCGAGCGCGAACAGTTGGTGGAACGACGAAGACAAATCACCGACAGGCGGGCGCGCTTCATTCACCTCACCAATTCGGGGAAGAAGATAACGGACGCCTTGCTCAAGGCACGGGAGCAGGTGATCTCCGAATGTATTTCGCCCCTGTCGCCCAATGACCTCGACATTCTAGGCATGCTGTCGGAGCGGCTCCTTGTGGCAAACGGCTTCGACAAAGATGGCTCGGTCAGCCTTTGCCATCTGTGCGGCTACAGCAGGATCGCGCCTTCCCGTGGTAAAGCTAAGCCGGGGCGCTCGCCACGCTGGAACGTCGCATCAGAAGGCTGACGATATGATCAGGCAGGCTTGAAATAATGGGATCGTTTGCGCTCGAACTTCTTCTATGCGTACTTGCCTTCGGGTTCGGATATGCGGCGAACCAAGGCGGAACCTGTTTAGTGGTGGCCGCTCATGAGTTACACAGAAGACAGCCGCCGAAAATGTTCGTCGGATTTCTCGCAGCGTCGGCAGCGGCAGGCCTGGTTGCGGTCCCGATAGTCTGGACGGGAACACTGGGCGCAACACTCGCACCCTCGACCAGCATCAATTTCCTCCTGCTCATCGGCGCCATCGCCTTCGGCCTCGGCGCACTCATTAATGACACATGCCTGCTCGGATCGCTGGCGCGGCTTGGGGATGGGGAGATGCGACTTCTAGCTCTACCCTTGGGATTAACGATTGGTATCTTGGCTGCCGACCATGGCAGGTTCGGCTACGATTCAACATGGCCAAGCTTAATCTCCAAACCGAGCGCAACAGGCCTCGTTACTCTCCTAGCCTTCCTAGTTGTGCTCGTGCTGGCACTCGTTTTCGTTTCCACGAAGAGCGTTCTGCGAACAAAGCCGGGTTGGTCGTTCGGCGCTTCGATGATTGGACTCGGTATCACTGGCGGACTTCTATATGCACTCTCGCCGGCCTGGACCTTCGCAGACGTGATTCAACGCGCCCTTCCTCTCAGAATGTCCCCGGCCGGCGAGGTCGCGCTCACTGCGGTGATCTCTTCGATCGCAGGCGCCCTAACCGCCTCCTTTCGCCAAGGCAATCTGCGTCTCCAACTGCCGACAGCCAATGGCATTCTGCGATCTGTCGTCGGCGGCACATTGATGGGTATCGGCATCGCGCTCATACCCGGCGGGAATGATGGGTTGATCCTCGCAGCGGTTCCGACTCTTTCACCTGGTGGGATAGTCGCCTACCTTCTGATGACGACGACAATCGTCTTCGGATTTGCAGCGCGTGGTAAGTTATTCCGGCGCTGCCTTTCACGGCCATGATAAGGGCAACAGAGGACTTGCCCTCCTGACATGAGCATTTATCCCGACCGGGAATATCGGCTGACTAGCTCGTATGCCTTTGCAGGCCCTTGGACCATGATGACCACTTCAAAGGCCGCCGGCCCCAGAATCCTGTAGGTTGCATGGTAGGTGTCGTCTCCGCAGGCATAGACGCCACTCGCTTCCAACCCGGTATCCGTCCGCGAGAAACTCAAGCTGAGGAACTGCGTCCCGATATGAGGTCCGTCTGCGAACTCGACGACAACACTGTCCTCGCTCAAGCGATAGCGATACTGCCGGCACGCGGAGAATACTCTGCCATCTGCCAGTGAGAGAATGCCGCTCTCTCGATAAGCGAGCGCGCCTTCGCCGATCGCTGCTACGATTTCGGTGGGCATGGTTATCTCGTCCAGGGCCGCGTCCATCCGTACAGGCTGGACGTTTGCCAACGGGCTATAGGCCCACCCGGAGCGCCAGCCCCATCAAGTCAAAATCCCGCAAAGGTCGCGCGTTTGCTGGGTAAAGGCATCGCCGATGAGGATGGCTTCGTGAGGCAGCGAAGCGCGAGCCAGCCGCTCGACATATCTCGCTTATTAGTATATGGTATATGCGTCGCGCATATACTGCAACGCCTGCCCGAAGCACGTAGACGACGTTCGTGACGTTCCCACGGGACCACTGTTGAGGAATTTTAGATGAGCATTTTCGACCGTTATGAATTTCTTGTCCCCGAGCACGGTCGGAGGGATCTTGGCCTGCTTAGATGGGCTCTCGTGATCGTATTTCTGTGGTTCGGCGCGATGAAGTTCACAGCGTACGAGGCCTATGGTATCGCCCCGTTTATCGAACACAGCCCGATCATGAATTGGCTCGGCATGTTCGGGACGCAGGGGCAAAGCTATTTCATCGGCGTTATCGAGTTATCGACCGGTCTCGTTCTGATCCTTGGTGCATTTCGTCCACTCTTCTCTGCGCTAGGCGCACTAATGTCAGCAGCGACCTATCTGATCACGCTGACCTTTTTCATCACCACTCCAGGTGTCGCGGAGCAGACTGCCGGCGGCTTTCCTGCGATTTCGGCTGCACCAGGGCAGTTTCTACTGAAGGACGCAGTTCTGCTAGCGGCGTCCCTCGTGCTGCTGCGTGCTTCGGTCCGCCACAGAGGGGCGCTTGTGCTCTCGTGACTGTGGTCCTCTCGTGACGGCGGGCGTGCAAATCCTGCAGAACCTCCGCGGGGCATGGATGCTCCGTCGCGATATCGAGCCCGGAGGCGCTCAGCTGCATGGCGACGCGGTCTTCGCCCGTTTCGCCGCAATCCCCGACGTCGTGGAGCACGGACTGTTCCTCAATGGGATTGATACAATCGTGATCGCGCGCGGTGACACGATGGAAGTGCGACGCCGGGGGCAAGCTAGGTCTCGCTGATCTGCACCTGCGCGGCCTGGATGACAGCGCTGACGCGGAGTGATTCTCGGGCGCGACCTACGGCGATTCCGAGCGAAAAGGCTTGCCCTATAGCCGCCAGGTATCAACGGTTCCGCGGCCTTAACGAGCCGGACCCGTTTTTTTCGGCGCGCTCGATCAGTCGAAATCCTCCGAAACCCTTCTAAAACAGGACATTTTCCACAAGCCGCGCGGAGGAAGAGGACCACGGTATGGCTTGCTGTCTATGCTCCGCGCACATATAGATGTGGCAATGGATGGACCTCGAGATCGAAACATTTTCGGGGCGTTCGCACTCATGATCAGCGACGACATCGTTCGCGCTAGTTCATCGCGGGCGCCGGAAGCTGGACCCGCCGCCTCAGCGCTGGCGTTGCTCGCGCACAAGCCCGGGCTCTCGATCCGTATGCTTGCGATCGGGGTGGGCCTTTCACATGCTGGAACTGTTCGCCTGGTGGATAGATTGGTAAGCGAGGGATTGATCGAGCGTAGGGAGCATTCGACAGACGGGCGCGCGCGATCCCTCTATCTTACTCCAACTGGCAAGGTCGCGAGCGACGAGGTCCTGGCCTCGCGCGATCAAGTGATTGCCGAAGGGCTATCGATCCTTAATCCAGACGAACTGAAAACCTTATCGGACATCGCTGAACGCGTTCTCCGAAATCGCTTGGAAAACCTCGAGCAGTCATACCGCATCTGCCGCTTGTGCTGCTACGAGGGCTGCACGAACTGCCCCGTCGATGCCGAATTGCATGAGCGAGGTGTGGACCGCGAGAAGAACGACGACGCGTAGGAGACTCGCAATTGCGGCAGCTCAACGCTGCTCAGATGGCGGGGCTTCATAATGTCAGCGAGCCTACCATCAGCCGCATTCTTTTGGCTACGCGTCAAGCCGGCCGATCGGGCATGGCGGTCTCATTCTAATATGTCGGTGATCGCCCCACTTTTAGCCGCTCAATTGATCGGAACGCGGTTTCGGAAGCGGCCGTTCAAACCACTCGCTGCATTCCCATTTCTCTATGTCCGATAGGTAGTTTCGGGGAAAAGCAGTCGGGAACAGGTTTCGGGAACGCATGCTCCGGCAGGAGCGCAGCGCGCGTCCCAAACGCGTTTTCCCGGTAGAGCTTCCCAATCGGCAAAGTGCGGGCCACCTCAGACTGCGAACGCGAAAAACCGCCTGGCTGGTCACTCAAGGCAGGGTAACGACGATTTTCGCTGCGGATACACCCGCCTTCAGGGCTTCCAAGGCAGCCTGGAGCATTTCAAGGCCCTGGCCCACGATCTTCGCCGGAGGGGCGGGGACGAACGTGCGCGCCGCGAGAGCCTGCGGCAGGAATTCGCGGTAGATCATTGGACCAACCTCGTCATCCTTGAGGCTCGTCCCGGAGATGTGCGTCGCCTCGACTCCAAATGAACGCTCGTCGGGCGGGGCCAGCGTCGCTGCCACCCGGCGCGAGCCCTCGCATCTCGCAACTACGGCAAAACAGTCTTTCATGTGACCGGTCGCGTGAAGCGTTCCAGCGAGACTGCGCCCGCGCATTGCCTCAATCACGTCTTCCACGATGGCTGGACTCGAGTGGTCAAGAACCTCGCTTGCACCCAGCTCCTTCAACAGGCCGACGTTGCGCGCCGAAGCGGTGGCGACGCACCTGTAGCCCGACGCCACCGCGAGCTGGATGGCGTTGCAGCCAACGCTCGACGATCCACCCCAGACCAGAACGACCTCTGGACGCGCGGTCGGCGAGTGTAACGGTGGCGCGAGAGCCAACTGTGTCCGTCCGTAGAGCCCGCTTGCGGCGGTGCCAAGGCCAAGCGGGAGGACTGCCGCATCAGCGAAGGCAATGTTGTTGGGGATCGGCGCCGCCATGTGGTCCAGCACGATCGTGTGGTGCTGGAACGCACCCTGCGCAGGTTGATTTACGGTTGTCCCGACCGCCTGTCCGATGACTCGATCGCCGACCTTGAACCGCTCGACCGCGCCACCGACCGCCGCGACCTCACCGGAGACGTCGCTGCCGAGAATCGCGGGATAGTCGAGCCATGGCAAAAGCGCGACGTCCTGCAGAATCCAGTCGAGTGGGTTGATCGCGATGGCCGCGTTGCGGATCAATATCTCGTTCGCCGCCAGATGCGGCAGAGCGGTGACACCGATCCTCAGTGGCTGCCCCGGCGCTTTCTGCCAGGCGGCCTGATTAGTCACGGTTTCGGTCATCATCAACTCTTTCTGTCAAGTATTACAGCTGGGCGTTCGTCTGAGCGGTCCAACCGCCAGGTCGGGCGCACGAAGTGGCAGCTATAGCCCCCAGGATAGCGCACCAGGTATTCTTGGTGCTCTGGCTCCGCCTCCCAAAAGGGTTCTTCTGGGTTGATCTCCGACACGACCGGGCCTGGCCAGCTTCCTGATGCCTCGATTTCCGCGATGGTTGTGAGGGCGACTTCCTTCTGCACTTCGGTGGTGTAGAAAATCGCCGATCGATAGCTCGGACCGACATCGCTGCCTTGTTGCTCGTAGGTCGTGGGGTCATGTATCTGGAAGAAGAGTTCCAAGAGCGAGCGATAGGCGAGAACGGAAGGGTCGAAGGTCACTTCCACTGCTTCCGCATGGCCGTAATGTCTCGCGTAGGTCGGATCAGGCATTTCTCCGCCTGTGTAACCGACACGCGTCGAAATGACTCCCCTGGCTCGGCGCAGCAAATCCTCCATGCCCCAGAAGCAGCCGCCTGCGAGAATTGCTCGCTCTGTCGCGGCCGCCCTATTGCCGGTAGGCGATTGGCTCACAGTCCGTTCGCCCTCCTCCGTGTGCGCCACGGTCAAGCCAGCCTCGCGGGATCCGCAGCCTGACTGGCGCTCAAGAGCTCGGTCTGCACGTCCGAACCCCGGATGAGACTCAGATCGACGGGACACCGATCAGCGATCGCGAGGATCCGAGCGCGCTGATCATCACTCAGCGGCCCATCGAGGACAATGGTGCGGGTGAACCGGTCGGGTGGCATCATGTCCGGCACCTTCTCGTGCTGCACGGTCGTGCTCGCCCGTTCGAGCGGAAAGCCCTTGCGGTTCGCATAGAGACGCATCGTCATCACCGTGCAGGCTGCGAGGCCGGCAGATACGAGTTCGTAGGGAGATAGTCCGGTCCCGAGGCCACCGACCGATGCTGGCTCGTCGGCGAACAGAGTGTGCTCGCCGCTGCGGACCTTGAGCTGGAACGTCCCTGCAAGAGTTTCGGTGGAGACGACGCCCTCCGCAACCTCGACCTGCGGAAGATCCGCGCTGAGTGGTGGGAGAAAGCGGCTCGCCCAAACCGCCACCATGGCCGCGGCGTAGTTCGCGTCCGCGACGTCGGTGAGAAGGTGATCCGCGTTGTCGAGCGAGATGAAGCTTTTAGGGTGCCTGGACGCGACGAAGATGCGCGACGCGTGGTCGATGCCGACCACCTGATCCAGCGGAGAGTGCATGACCAGCACCGGCCGTCGCAGGGAGGCAATGGCCTTCTCGACGTCGATCCCCTCAACCGCCTCAAGGAACCCTCGGCGAATGAGGAAGGGCCTACCGGCAATCTCCACCGAGGCCTCGCCCTCGCTCGCGATGGTGTCCAGATCATTCGGTCCGAAGAGGCGCAAGATATGCTGAAGGTCGGCCGGCGCACCAATCGTCGCTACCGCCGCAATATCAGGCATGTCGGCGGCGGCTACGATCGCAGCGGTGCCACCCAGGCTGTGCCCGACGAGGAGGGACGGTGACATGCCCGCCGCCGCCATCGCATTTGCGGCGGCCCGAAGGTCCTCGACGTCCGACGCGAAGTTCACAGGTTCTCCCGTCCCACCGCCGATCCCGGTCCCGGCGAAATCGAACCTCAAGACCCCGATGCCCGCACGCGACAGCGCGCGCGAGATGTGAACAGCGGCGCGACTGTCTTTCCCGCACGTGAAGCAGTGGGCGAAGATCGCCCAGCCCCGCGGCGTCCCTTCCGGCGGTTCGAGGTGCCCGGACAGCGGAGAGCCAGCCCCACTGACAAACGTAAATGATCTTCCTGCCATGTCCATCAAACCTCCAGCACGCGGCTTGGCGGTTGCGCTCTCAGAACCTTCGACGGAGCTGAGCGGAGCGCACCGCCAACCGGTAATCGTCATCTCAGGCTATCATTTATATGTCTGGCGCATATAGACAAGCCCCTATACCATGATTATATGCGCCAAGCATACTTCTGCGACCTGCTTTCCAAAGGCGGTCTCACGGAAGAGGTATCAGTCAGGCGCGTGGGCCAAAGGACTATGGAACTCAATCAAGTCAGCTATTTCATCAACTTGGCCGAGACGCTGAATTTCACAGCGGCCGCTCGCTTGAGCGGTGTGTCACAGCCAAGTCTGACCCGCGCGATCCGCCGCTTGGAAGATGAGCTTGGCGGGCCGCTGATCTATCGCGACGGGAAGAACAGCCGCCTGACTGGCCTTGGCCATGACGTCGAGGCAGAATTCCGGCGCATGGTGGTCGCGATGAAGAGCGTTCGCAATCACTCGGAGCACTGGGCGATGGGGGGGCACCGCGTGCTGGATGTCGCCGTCGCGCCCACCGTCGGACCAAAGGAATTTACGGCATTCTTCGAGAGCGCATTGGCGGAGATGCCATCCATCGAAATCAAGCTGCACTCGCTCCAGTCGAACGAGGACACATCGGAGGTGCTTTCAGGAAAATACCACGCGTGCATCATGCCGCGTGAAACAAGACCGGAACGCAAGCTGGATGTGCATCCTCTATTTCGGGAGCGCTTCGTGCTCGGCTGTTCTGCAAACCATCCCTTGGCTGCCAACGAGATCGTGCGCGGCGAAGACCTGCTCGAGTTTCCTTTCGTCGATCGCCTGAAATGCGAGTTTCGCGATCGGATCCTCGATCACTTCGCGCGACGGGACTTGCTCATGCGACCTCGCTTTCGATCAGATCGCGAGGACTGGGTGCAACGGGTCGTCGCTGACGGCCACGCCATATGCATTCTTCCGGAACGATCGCCGACCGTGCAAGGCCTCGTCACTCGGCCGATCGACGGATTTGTCTTGGAGCGCGAAGTCGTGATCGCGACAGTATCCGGCTCCACGGCAACGGTCGAGATACGGAACATCGCGCAGCTGGCAGCCCGGTATGAGTGGAACTGAATCACGACGTGAAGAGCTTCGGCGCTATGGAAACTATACGCGCAGCGTATTGGATAAATCTGGGGCGCACTGCGATAGTCGGCGCAATGACTGCAAAGATAAAT
Source organism: Citrobacter sp. MGH105 (assembly GCF_001037485.2). NCBI lineage: Bacteria > Pseudomonadati > Pseudomonadota > Gammaproteobacteria > Enterobacterales > Enterobacteriaceae > Citrobacter > Citrobacter sp. MGH105. The sequence continues at coordinate 82,763 of NZ_CP073050.1, forward strand.
GACAGTGTGTCGAGCTCTCTAAATAGCTGCGCCTAATACCGCTACACTTTTGCCTGACCATGTTTTCCTCCGGGGAATGGGCTGGCGGTTTCCATAAAATGGCGGACCTTTTTCAGTAACTGCCACATTGAGCGGCACTGATGATTACGGGTTATCGTGTCATGAAGTGCCTGCCATAGCCGTTCCACATGATTCACCCACGGCGAGTAAACCGGCTGGTAAATTACCCTGAACTTGGGATTTGCTTTCAACCAGCGCTGTGTTTCGCGGCTTTTATGGATAATGTAGTTATCAACGATCAGCGTGATTGTTTTCGCCCGCCGGTAAGTGGCTTTCAGGTGCTTCAGCAGAGCGATAAACAGCGCTGAACTTTTGCTGTTGCCGCCCACGTAGCTGACTTTACCCGTGCCACTGTGCAGTGCGCCGGCCAGATAGTATTTTTCGTTCTGCCCCGGCGTCACTACCCGTTTCTGCTGTCCGCGCAACTGCCAGTCCGCACCGATTTTAGGATTAAGGTGGATATCCACTTCATCTTCATAAAATACCGGATGCTCTGCGCTGCATTCATCCAGCGCTTTGTGGATTACCGCCATCTTTTCATCTTTATGTGGGTCACGGATACGCAGAGTTGGCGCGGCCCTGCGCCATACAAGCCCCGCAGATGGCAACCAGCGGCGAACGGTTCCTGCATGTAACTGGCAACCGGTTATCTCATTGATTTTTAATGCCAGTAATTCGGTGCTCCAGCGTGAACGTTGATAACCAAAATCGCCGGGAGAATGCTTTATCAGCTCACGTAACAGGGTGCAGATATGTTCAAAAGGCCAGCGTCGGGAGCGCCCTGCGGGTAAGGATTTCAGGCCTTCAATACCTGAGTGCGTAAACCAGTTAATCCAGCGACCAACGGATGAACGAGCACAACAGAGAGTTCTGGCAACATCGCTGACCCGTTCACCCCGATGAAGCATCAGCATGGCCGTGAGTCTGCGGGCATGATTTTTATCGCGCGTTTTATGAATAGCTTTCTGCATCAGGCGTCGTTCGCCACGGGGTATTGGTGCTATGATCGGCATCGCTCAGTCCGGTTGGTGGTTTTGGTTGGTTTGGCGATTGATCAGATCGCACAATCCGGGCTGAGTTCCCTTTCAGTGATCTACTATTCCGCGCATCTATTTAGATTAATTATTGGAGACTATCATGAAGTTTGAGAAGTCACAGGCAGCAGTTGACCGCCTGACCCCCGAGCAACGCCGGATTACCCAGGATTCGGGGACCGAAAGGCCCTTCACGGGTGAGCACAACGACAACAAGGAGCCTGGCATCTACGTCGACATAGTGTCGGGAGAGCCGCTGTTCGCTTCAACGGACAAGTTCGATTCGGGTACTGGCTGGCCCAGCTTCACCAAGCCGATCGTTCCGGCAAACGTGAACGAGGTGCGGGACAGTGCACACGGCATGGTCCGGACGGAGGTCAGGTCGGTACACGCCGACAGCCATCTGGGCCACGTTTTCCCGGACGGTCCTTCCGACCGCGGCGGTCTGCGCTACTGCATCAACTCTGCGTCCCTTCGCTTCATCCCGCGCGACGAGATGGAGTCCGAGGGATACGGTGAATATCTCGATCAAGTAGAGGAGGCTTAACATGCATCAGCGCGCTGTTCTCGCAGGAGGATGTTTCTGGGGCATGCAGGATCTGATCCGCAAGCGGCCCGGCATCATCTCGACCCGTGTGGGTTACACGGGCGGCGATATTCCGAACGCCACGTATCGTAATCACGGCACGCATGCCGAGGGGATCGAGATTGTCTTCGACCCGACAGTGACGAGCTACCGGCACATCCTGGAATTCTTCTTCCAGATCCACGATCCGACGACGCTGAACCGCCAGGGCAATGATCGTGGGCTCTCCTACCGGTCGGGCATCTATTATGTCGACGAGGAGCAGAAGCGCGTCGCCGAGGATACGATCGCCGATGTGGATGCCTCGGGGCTGTGGGATGGCAAAGTGGTGACCGAGGTCCAGCCGGTCGGCGAGTTCTGGGAGGCCGAGCCCGATCACCAGGATTATCTGGAGAAGCGGCCGGGCGGCTACACCTGCCACTTCGTCCGTCCCGACTGGGTTCTTCCAAAGCGGCATGAGGCCGGCGATGTGAGCCCTGCGGCCGGGGCTGCAGCGGAATAGGCTTCGCTGCCGTTAGTGCCGCGCCGATCCGGTTCGCAACCTCCGACGACCGCGTCAATCGACGCGGTCGTCGAACCCGGCCTTGAAGCAGATCATTCCATTCAGCCGCCGTCGCAGTGCCAGGATCCAGATATGACAGACCTCTCCTCCTTTCCCATCACGCAGCGCTGGCCAGCATCTTATCCGGATCGCTTGCAACTATACGCGGCCCCCACGCCCAACGGCGTCAAGGTCTCGATGATGCTGGAGGAGACTGGCCTGCCGTATGAGCCCCACTTCGTCGACATCTCGAACAACGAGTCGAAGGATCCAGCGTTCGTGTCGTTGAATCCCAACGGCCGCATACCCGCGATCATCGATCCGGCTGGCCCTGACGGCCAGCCCATTGGCATATGGGAAACCGGTGCGATCCTCATCTATCTGGCCGACAAGACGGGGCAGCTCATCTCAACAACACCCGCCCAGCGGTACGAGACTCTGGCCTGGGTGTTCTTTCAGGTGTCGGGCGTTGGGCCGACCTTCGGACAGCTAGGCTTTTTCCTGCGATTTGCCGGCAAGGACTATGAGGACAAGCGACCTCGGCAGCGCTTTGTTGATGAATCCAGGCGTCTTCTCGGGGTCCTGGATCACCGGCTGGAGGGCCGCGAATGGATTGTCGATGATTACTCGATCGCGGACATTGCGACGTTTGGCTGGGTGAATGCGCTGGTCGAATTCTACGCAGCGGGCGACATCCTCGGCCTAAGCAGCTATTCGAACGTGCAGGCATGGCTCGAACGCGGGCTGGCGCGACCGGCTGTACAGCGTGGCCTGCGAATTCCTGCGAGGCCTGCATGGGGTCGTCTCAGAAAACGGAATCTATGGTCACTCCCGTTTTTGCAACACCGATTTTGACGACAAGTTGGCTTGCTTGAATCTATCCGGCGTCTGAATGGGATTTTATTCCCGCGCCTTGATGAGTTCCGCGCCTGATGAACCTCCAGAAAATATACGGCTTCAATGAGCCTTTCCGTTTTACAGGTTCCTCAACAGGCCGGTGGGCCGTTAGTATCATCAATATCAGTATTCGCAAAACCAGATCAGTAATTCTTTAAACCGGTGTATTTCTGCCGTTATGCTACATAAGTTTGCTGTCGTGCCGTTAGGGCCCAGGCTATTCTGGCCAGCTTGTTTGCCAGAGCACAAGTGACGACAAAGTTGCTTTTCCGGCACAGTAAATCCCTGACCCAATCGGCCAATTTGCCAGACTGGTGTTCCAGTTTTTGTATGAATACCCTGGCACATTGAACGGCACTGTTGCAAATAGTCGGTGGTGATAAACTTATCATCCCCTTTTGCTGATGGAGCTGCACATGAACCCATTCAAAGGCCGGCATTTTCAGCGTGACATCATTCTGTGGGCCGTACGCTGGTACTGCAAATACGGCATCAGTTACCGTGAGCTGCAGGAGATGCTGGCTGAACGCGGAGTGAATGTCGATCACTCCACGATTTACCGCTGGGTTCAGCGTTATGCGCCTGAAATGGAAAAACGGCTGCGCTGGTACTGGCGTAACCCTTCCGATCTTTGCCCGTGGCACATGGATGAAACCTACGTGAAGGTCAATGGCCGCTGGGCGTATCTGTACCGGGCCGTCGACAGCCGGGGCCGCACTGTCGATTTTTATCTCTCCTCCCGTCGTAACAGCAAAGCTGCATACCGGTTTCTGGGTAAAATCCTCAACAACGTGAAGAAGTGGCAGATCCCGCGATTCATCAACACGGATAAAGCGCCCGCCTATGGTCGCGCGCTTGCTCTGCTCAAACGCGAAGGCCGGTGCCCGTCTGACGTTGAACACCGACAGATTAAGTACCGGAACAACGTGATTGAATGCGATCATGGCAAACTGAAACGGATAATCGGCGCCACGCTGGGATTTAAATCCATGAAGACGGCTTACGCCACCATCAAAGGTATTGAGGTGATGCGTGCACTACGCAAAGGCCAGGCCTCAGCATTTTATTATGGTGATCCCCTGGGCGAAATGCGCCTGGTAAGCAGAGTTTTTGAAATGTAAGGCCTTTGAATAAGACAAAAGGCTGCCTCATCGCTAACTTTGCAACAGTGCCGTTTTCGCGAGCGCTGTGCAACGCTGCTGTCTCCAGCAAGAGCATAGTTTCTCGTATGTGGTCCTTGTTCCAGTCCATAATCACCTCCTAATTTTCGATGTTCTTAAAGTTCAGCCTGCAGATGTGTGGGCCAGGAAGGCCAGCCTTTCCGGCTAAGCGACACCGCTATTCGTCGCTGATGACGTCTTCGCCCTGGTATGGAACCCTGATCAGCCGAGGATCTCGAATGATGCTCGTGACGAGCCAGACATATTCCTGCTCGGCGGTATCGAAGCCGAGGATGCTGAAGGATTGGCCGAAAGGGCATGGCGGGAAGTCTGGAAAGCCCTCGCGCAGAACGTAACGCTCGGGATCGCTGTGAAACTCGCTCTTGTAGACTTTCCGTAGTCCGTGCTTGCTCGGCGCGTCCTGGTCACCTGCCGGTGCTGTTTCCCGATGCGCCACAAGGCGCTCGGACAAGTCGCGGGGGCAGATTTCGTGGAACACGTCGAAGGCGTCGATCAACAGGCCTTTATGCTCTGTCGCCGGATCGGTGATCGCGTAGATGTTGGAGGCATCTTCGCCGTCGTCCCCGCTCTCGAGGCGCAACGCCGCATCGACGCGAATGCTGCATGCATCGAGGGTTGACCCTAGTTCGAGATCGACGAGATTGCCGTCCTTGACGCGGTATTCGCGGTCATAGCCTTTGGCGATGAATGACTGGACTGCTTCTAGAACGTCGGTCACCTGGGAGGTCATGGAAGCACCTTCATCTTGAACTGGATTGGACACGCTCGCGCACAAAGCGCGCTGTGACTCGGCGGACGGAGAAGCTCGCGAAGTGCGTTACTCATAGCCACTTGGCCTTCTTGAAGCGCATGAATAGGAGAAGGCAGAACACCGCTATCACTCCGAGCACGACGAAGTAGCCATATGGCGTGTCCAGTTCCGGCATGTGCTTGAAGTTCATGCCATATATTCCGGCGATCGCCGTCGGGACCGCCAAGATCGCCGCCCAGGCCGCGAGCTGGCGAGTGACCACACCGATCCTTTGCGCTTCCAGAAGGCTGCTGGCCTCGAAGACCGTGGACAGGACAAGCAGGAGGCCGTCGACCATGGACTGCACGCGGTGGACATGGTCCGCGACGTCGTGGAAATATGGTGTCATTTCGGCGCTGATGCAGGGAAAGTGGCCGCGAACGAGCTTTCGCACCAGCTCGGCCATAGCCCCGAGCGTGCGCTGGAACCGCGTGAGTTCGGACCTTAGTTCGAAGATTCGCGCCACCTCTTCTGGCTCGAGGAAATCGTGCAGCGACCGTCGCTCCATCGCCAGGACGTCGTCCTCGATCATTTCGAAGATGGGCAGATACTGGTCGACCACTCGGTGCAAGATCGCGTGCAGCACATAGTCGACACCCTTGCCGAACTGCGTCGGCGATGCCTCGAGTTGCTCCCGAAGTTTGCCCAGCGCTCCGGCATTGCCGTGCCGCACGGTGATAAGGTGATTGTGACCGGTGAAGATCGCCATCTTGCCGTAGCTGATCCGGTCGCCGACCAGCTCGGCGGTCTGGGCGACGACGTACAACTCATCGTTGTAGACCTCGAGCTTGGGCGGGCACAGCGGGTGCATGGCGTTGTCGATCGCCAAAGGATGGAGGTTATACGTCGTCTGGATCGCGCTGAGTTCGTCTGCGGTGGGCTCGCTAAGCGCGATCCAGCAGAAGCCCGAGCGATTCTCGTTTAGTTCGACGTGCTCATCGAGCCTGATTTCACGGACTCGCTTACCTTCGTTGTAATAATATGCGGCGATAATGGTCATGCAGGGGTCGTCTCAGAAAACGGAAAATAAAGCACGCTAAGCGTGCGTGGAGGCTGGCACCCAGCGGTACAGCGTCGGAATGGACACGCCGAGGTTCTTGGCCACGTCCTTGGGCGGCACCCCGCTGGCCAGCAGCTTCTTGGCCGACTCGATCTTGCTGTCGGTCATCTTCGGCTTGCGGCCGCCTTTGCGGCCGAGCTGCTTGGCGACTTCCAGCCCGGCGCGGGTGCGCTCGACGGTCAGCTCGCGCTCCATTTCGGCAAGGCTCGCCATGACGTGGAAGAAGAACCGCCCGGATGGTGTGCCGGTGTCGATGGAGTCGGTGAGGCTCCTGAACTGGACACCGTGCTTGTGCAGATCGCCGACCAGATCGACCAGTTGCTTGACCGACCGGCCCAGCCGGTCGAGCTTCCAGACGACCAAAGTATCGCCTTCGCGCAGCATTTCGAGCGTCTTGGCCAAGCCAGGCCGGTCTGCCCGCGTGCCACTCACCTTGTCCTCGAAGACCTTTTTACATCCGGCCTTGCTCAAGGCTTCGCGTTGCAGCTCCAGGTTCTGATCCTGCTTCGAGACGCGCGCATAGCCAATCAACATGGCTTGTCTCGCGCCCGGTCGATGCGTTCCTGCATCGCCTGCATCACTTCTTCGTGGGTGTACGATCTGGCGTTGGCGTCGGTGGCTTGCCGCAGGGCTTCCTCAACCTCGCGCGTCATCCGCTCGTAATCCTCCGGCCACAGCGCTTGCTCCATGCGCAGCGACGCCTGACCCAGCAGGTGCAGCAGGCTGAACAGCCGCATGTCGTTGGTGGCGACGATGCGCTCCCGAATCTGCTCCTGAATAGCTTCGCTAGCCCGATGCGCTTGTGGTGTGGCAGTCCCCTCGTAGTCAGCGGGGAATTCCGCTTCCTCGGCAATCCTTGCCCAGGCGCTGGCCAGCGCCTCGATGGTTGACGTGCTCATTTCCGCCGCTCCTGTGCTCTTTGGCGAATCAACCGGCCAAGGGGCCTCGACGCGAAAACCAGCAGCATCACGCCTATCGGATACCAGGTCGAGAAGACCACCAAGGCATCGAAGGCTGGCCGTCCGGTGTTGGTAGGCAGTACGGCGGTCACAGCCATCAACCCGCCGACCGTCCAGATGATGCGCCACACGTAGGGCATCACGCGGGGCACGTAGCCGTCATCGAAAGCGGTCTGGTAGTAGCGGCGCAGGCCGCGCTCGGCAAGCGCCTGGCGCTGCCGCTCCGACAGCGCATCCGTCCGGCCATACCAGCGCCGGAATGGTGGACAGCGCAGCAGCAAAGGGGTGAAGAGGATCATCACCGCCACGATCGCGACACCCCACGCCATGACGGCGCCGGCATCGGGCCGCTTGGCGTTCTCGATCACGGGCGCGAAGACGCCCGGAGCACCGATCATCCAGAACAGCGCAATGTGCTGATGGAAGGAGAGCTTCATTTGCTCATCCACTTGCGCAGCAGGCGCTTTTTCAGGGAGGCGCGTTCTTGCGGGTTGCGTCCCTTGTGATTGGCGATGCGATCCGCCGTGGCGGCCTGGCGCTTGACGGGCCAGTAGGAGCGGCCATCCTTGCCCATCGACCAGACGCTGCTGGCCTGGTTTTCCAGCAGGGGCAGATGGGCGCTCAGGGCTTCGGGCGACGCGCTGGTCAGCGCCGTGCGCTCACGGGTGCGCCAGCGCTGATGCCAGAGCTTCTTGTCCTCGCGCTCGCTGCCGCAGGTCGTGTGCCCGACGATGGGTGTTTTGCGGCGGCTGCGGCTCATAACGTAGTGGTCTCCAAGAACATTCAGGACTGATCCCAGGCGTCGATGGTCAAGACCTGATCGGCAGGACAGGCGGCTACGCGGTCGGGAACTGGATGGTGTTCAGTCTCATGCCGACCCCATTCGATTGATCGCGTCGCTTGCGGCACGCTGCGACGCAAGGAGGTTTGCGACCTGGTTTAGCAGCCGTGTCCGCTGCATGTCTGTTACCTATCTCCCCGACCGCTCATTGGACCAACTCCAGAGATTGGGCTCTATCGCTCAGCCAATACGAAACCGGCATTGGCTGATGCCACAACCGAGACTAACACAAATGGCTCGGTACCTGTATTTCGCGCCCCGTGCACTTGGCCCGGTCTTGCCACGGCTATCTCACCTTCCCTGAGGGCACGAACAATCCCATTGCCCTGAAAGTAATCAGCCATTCCCGACAAAACAGTCCACGTGTCTTGGCCGTGAGGATGAATGTGAGCCGCAATTTCCTGCCCGGGATGGACATGCCAAACCACGATAATTGAGTCTCGGGTTTCAAGCACAACGGAACGAATAGGCTCGCCTTCGGACGGCTGAACATACTCGGCTACAGAAAATATTCTCGATTCAACAGTCATCGGAGATCCCTCTTTCACAGTTGTCGTTACGGTCTTCATCGTCGGCATCCTGACGCACGGCGGGCAATTGCTGGAGCAACGCCGGCAGCCATTCCTGTACCGTCTCCCACACCACATCGAGGTTGATGTCGAAATAGCCGTGAGCCATGCGATTACGCATATTGCGCATGCTGCGCCACGGCACGTCGGCATGCGCCTGGGTGAACTCGACGTAGCCATCCATCACCTTTGTGGCCGCCTCGCCGATGACGATCAGGCTCATGATGACGGCCTGCTGGGTGCGCTTGTCGGCCAAGAAGTCGTCCTTGGCCATCCCTTCCACGAAGCTGCGCGCATCGGTTGCGGCCTGCTGAATGTGGTCGAGGTAATCGGGCAGGCGGTTCTCGCTCATATCGGTTGCGCCTCCGCGAGCACCTTGGCCCGGAACTTCGGCGGCAGGTCGCCGGGAGTCAGCAGATCGACGTCAACGCCGAGCAGCGATTTCAGTTCTTCTTCCAAATCGCCCAAGTCCAACAACGTGGCACCGGGCAGCGCATCGACCAACAGGTCGAGGTCGCTGCCATCCCGGTCGGTGCCATGCAGCACCGAGCCGAAGACGCGCGGGTTCGCGGCGCGAAAGCGGCCTACCGCTTCACGCACTGCGCTTCGCTTCATGTCAAGCACAACAGACGGTCGCATGCGCATCCTTTCTTATCGAAACTCGTTGAGATGATATGCAATCAAGAATAGAATTTCAAGAACTATTTTCGAGAATCGCAATGCCTTGATTCCCGTGCCGCGCTGTCACTTTCAGAAGGCGACTGCACGGACTATCAGAAGTCAACTGCACTACAACCATAAGCAAATCATTTGCCTTCAATCAGTTCGCCAAACAGCTCCTTGACCTTGGCTTTGGCATCGGTCAGCGCCACGCGGCCTTGCTCGGTGATCTCATACACCCGCCGATCCCGTCGACCGGTGCGCTCATGCCGTGAAGTGAGATAGCCCTTCTTTTCCAATCCGTGCAGCATCGGATACAAGGTGCCTGCGCTGATCTCGTAACCGTGGTGTCGCAATTCCTCGATGATGCCGAGGCCGAAGATGGGTTCTTCGGCTGCGTGATGCAGGATGTGCAAACGGATCAATCCACCGTAAAGGTCTTTGTCGGTCACGCTCGGAACCTCACAGGGTCACGCTCAACAACCAGCCCGCGACACCACTACCAACTACGACTAGCCACGGCGGCAGCTTCCAGAACATCAGGGCAACTAATGCCACAAGGGCCAAGCCGAAGTCTTGCGGTGCATGAATCGCGCTCGTCCATACCGGTTGATAGAGGGCTGCCAGCAGCAGGCCAACCACGGCCGCGTTGATGCCCAACAACGCCGCTTGCGTGCGGGAGTTGCGGCGCAGACGTTCCCAAAACGGCAACGCACCCACGACCAGCAGGAAGGACGGCGCGAAGATCGCAAGCAGGCAGACCAAGCCACCAAACCAGCCGGAGGGTGCCTGGTTCATCGAAGCACCGAGAAACGCCGCAAAGGTGAACAAGGGGCCAGGAACCGCCTGCGCGGCACCGTAGCCTGCCAGAAATGCGTCATTGCTGACCCAGCCGGAAGGCACCACTTCGGCTTGCAACAGCGGGAGCACGACGTGCCCGCCACCAAAGACCAGTGATCCAGCCCGGTAAAAGGCATCCACCATCGACAGCGTCTGGTTCGGGAATGTGGCGGTCAACAACGGCAACCCCATCAGCAGCGCAAAGAACAGCGTCAGCCAGAACAATCCAACGCGACGCCGGATGGCAATTGGCAATGGATCATGCGCTGCCCCCTGCTGAGGTTTGAATAGCAACAGACCTATGACCGCTGCAATGGCGATAACCCCCACCTGCCCCAAGGTGGACGGCACCAAAAGAACAAAGCAGGTTGCCGCCGCCATGATGGTGATGCGCGGTGCGTCTGGACAGAGATTGCGAGCCATTCCCCATACGGCTTGCACGACCACCGCCACGGCGACCACCTTCAATCCATGCAGTACGCCAGACGGCATCGCATCCCCGTAGCTGGCAATGCCCAGCGCAAACAGGATCAGCGCAATCGCTGAAGGCAGCGTGAAACCAGCCCACGCAGCCAACGCCCCGGCATAGCCGGATCGTGACAGCCCAATTGCGATGCCAACCTGACTGCTGGCCGGCCCCGGCAGGAATTGGCAGAGGGCGACCAAATCTGCATAGCTGCGCTCGGTCAACCACTGCCGTCGCGTCACGAACTCATCGCGGAAGTAGCCCAAATGGGCAATCGGGCCGCCGAAAGAGGTCAGGCCCAATCGGAGAAAGACCAGAAAAACGGCACTGTTGCAAAGTTAGCGATGAGGCAGCCTTTTGTCTTATTCAAAGGCCTTACATTTCAAAAACTCTGCTTACCAGGCGCATTTCGCCCAGGGGATCACCATAATAAAATGCTGAGGCCTGGCCTTTGCGTAGTGCACGCATCACCTCAATACCTTTGATGGTGGCGTAAGCCGTCTTCATGGATTTAAATCCCAGCGTGGCGCCGATTATCCGTTTCAGTTTGCCATGATCGCATTCAATCACGTTGTTCCGGTACTTAATCTGTCGGTGTTCAACGTCAGACGGGCACCGGCCTTCGCGTTTGAGCAGAGCAAGCGCGCGACCATAGGCGGGCGCTTTATCCGTGTTGATGAATCGCGGGATCTGCCACTTCTTCACGTTGTTGAGGATTTTACCCAGAAACCGGTATGCAGCTTTGCTGTTACGACGGGAGGAGAGATAAAAATCGACAGTGCGGCCCCGGCTGTCGACGGCCCGGTACAGATACGCCCAGCGGCCATTGACCTTCACGTAGGTTTCATCCATGTGCCACGGGCAAAGATCGGAAGGGTTACGCCAGTACCAGCGCAGCCGTTTTTCCATTTCAGGCGCATAACGCTGAACCCAGCGGTAAATCGTGGAGTGATCGACATTCACTCCGCGTTCAGCCAGCATCTCCTGCAGCTCACGGTAACTGATGCCGTATTTGCAGTACCAGCGTACGGCCCACAGAATGATGTCACGCTGAAAATGCCGGCCTTTGAATGGGTTCATGTGCAGCTCCATCAGCAAAAGGGGATGATAAGTTTATCACCACCGACTATTTGCAACAGTGCCTTTTTACTGACATGATGTCGGGCGCCACGGACGAACGTGAAGGGTTACAACGGCTGCTTGCCCGTGCCGAAAAAGATGACATTATCATGTGTACCAAAATGGACCGGCTTGGCCGCAACACAGCGGATATGATCCACATTGTTGATGCCTGCTATAAAAAGGGAATAGCCATCCGGTTTCTGGAGAATGGACTGAGTACTGAAGGCACGATGGGTAAAATGGTCATTCAGATCCTTGCTGCCGTTGCTGAAGCTGAGCGGGAGCGGATCCTGGAGCGCACAAACGAAGGCCGGGTCATCGCCATGGCGGCAGGCGTCAGGTTTGGACGGAAACCTCATCACAAATCGGCCGCCGCACTGGAGCTTATCCGGCACGAAACGCCCATTAAACTGGTGATGGAGAAAACCGGCATATCCAGGGCCACCTATTTCAGGTTAAAAAAACTGGGCCCAGGCAGTTAACCCGACGCAGGCAGCGATTTTTTCCTGTGCCGGAAAGGGTTTCGCGGTTGATGCTGATGATCCCCTGCTTAAAAACAGAGTTAACATTGCCCACAATATTGCTGGTTTTGATGAGCCGTTAAAGGAGTTTTATGAATGGATGGATGTATCTGGTGATTGCCGGCATAGCCGAAGTCTTTTATGCCGCGTCAATGCTCCGGACTGAGGGATTTACCCGGATCTACCCCAGTATTTTTTGCCTGACATTTATCGGTGTGAGCATGTACTTTTTGTCCCTGGCAACACGGACTATTCCTGTAGGAACCGCTTATGCGGTCTGGGTCGGGATTGGTGCTTTAGGGACAGCAGCGTACGGAATAATTTACTTAAATGAAGATAAGGGCCTGTTACGCATTGCCTGTTTCGGACTGATTCTGGCGGGTATCATTGGCCTGAAAATTCTGGCAGGACACAAGCAGCTGTAGGTTCTCATCCATAAACAGAACTCCGGGGGCATTCTGATTTTAGACATCAGCATGCCTCTCCCTTTCCCCTTTTTGAAATGGGACATTACCCGCTACATTAATAACAGGCGAGAGAACCGACATAACCGGGGGCGGCCAGGAAAAGTTGCCATGATTGACAAAAAGACTGCTTTTTGTTTGTACCTGCATGATTAACGGTGCGAATTTTTTCGGCAAACTATAAATGCGGGCACCAGTGTGATGATAAGCACCTGAATAAATGCCGACGGTAATGAAGGTGGCCCTGTTGATTAATAAGTTTGCAGGGAAATAAAAATCCCCGTCATCACGGGGATTTTCCGGACCCGAATGCGTTACCGGGAAGGATGCGAAGGAGAAAAGCGCAGTATCAGCATACCCGCCAGTGCTGCCAGTACAGAGCCGGCAAGTACCCCCACCTTGACCTCGTCCACCAACAGGGGGCTTTCTGCAAACGCCAGGTTGCCGATAAACAGGCTCATGGTAAACCCTATTCCGCACAGGACCGATACGCCGTAAACCTGCAGCCAGGTACTTTTTTCAGGCCGTTTTGCCAGGCCCAGGCTGACGGCCAGCAGCGACAGGCCGAAAATGCCCGCCTGCTTGCCAACAAACAGGCCCAGCGCAACGCCGACCGGTACCGGCGACATCAGGTCATCAGCCGTCATACCGGAGAGCGCGACCCCCGCATTTGCGAAGCCAAACAGCGGCAGTATCAGAAACGTCACCCACGGATTGATGCCGTGCTCCAGCCGGGCAAGAGGGGATTGTTTATCCGGATCGGTTACCCGCAGCGGGATAAAGAGCGCCAGCAGGATACCCGCGATGGTGGCGTGCACCCCGGACTGAAGCATGAAAAACCACAGCACGCCCCCCGCCAGCAGATAGGGAAACAGCCGGGTAATCCCGGCACGGTTCATGATAAACAGCAGAGCAACCGTGACCGCCGCACCGGCCAGCATCAGAAACGAAATATTACTGGTATAGAAGAGCGCAATAATAGCCACTGCGCCCATGTCGTCCAGAATAGCCAGCGCCGACAGGAAAATTTTCAGCGAGGCAGGTACGCGACTGCCCAGCAGTGCCAGTACCCCGAGCGCAAAGGCAATGTCCGTGGCGGCAGGAATTGCCCAGCCAGCGAGGGTTTCATCGCTGCCCGCATTAAACCATACGTAAATGGCCGCAGGCACGGCCATCCCGCCCAGCGCGGCAAATCCCGGCAGCGCGCGCTGGCCCCAGGTGGCAAGCTGACCGGTGAGAAGCTCGCGCTTGATTTCCAGGCCGACCATCATGAAGAACACGGCCATCAGGGCGTCGTTTATCCAGTGCTCAACGGAGAGGCCGGCGGCGTTGTATTTCAGGAATACCTCATATCCCTCCCTGAGCGGAGAGTTAGCCACGATGATAGCGGCTGCTGAGGCGATGATGAGCACGATGCCGCCGGCTGCGGGCGAGCTGAAAAATGCAGATGGCACTTCTGACATCCTCTTTTTATTTCTGTCTGGGATTTCTGACACACTCCCTCCCTTTATTCAAAAAAAACAGGCCTTCCCCTGATATACAACCGCTGGTTATCAGAGGATAAGCCGGCTGAGCTACGCTGAAGATATAAAAAATACGATAATTAATTGCTGATAAATTAACGAATTAGCGTGACGTTAATTTTATCATAACGTCCGGCCCGCTTCAGGCGGAAGAGGTAAAGCCCTGTAAAGCTGCCGCAGGCAGGGGCATTTTTATCCGTCATCAGCCACACGCTCACAGCAGCCATGTGACGACAAAAAAACCCAGGGCAGTCATCAGAATGGAGCCGGTTACGTGTACCAGCAGTGTAAGCGTCGTCTCAGCACCGTCTGGCAGGGGTCGTCTCAGAATTCGGAAAATAAAGCACGCTAAGGCGTAGTCACCCCGTGACTCCCCCGCGCCGATGCAGCGAGCTTCGTTCCGTCTTGCAGTGACGCAATCAGCGGGCAGGAAACGTTCCCTTTCCGCGCATGGCAGGCGCACACCAGTTCAGACAGCACGGCCTCCATGCGTGCCAAGTCGGCCATCTTCTCGCGCACATCCTTGAGCTTGTGCTCGGCCAGGCCGCTGGCTTCCTCGCAATGGGTGCCATCCTCCAGCCGCAGTAGCTCGGCGATTTCGTCCAGGCTAAAGCCCAGCCGCTGGGCCGATTTCACGAACCGCACTCGTGTTACATCCGCCTCGCCATAGCGGCGAATGCTGCCATAGGGCTTGTCTGGCTCCGGCAGCAGGCCCTTGCGCTGGTAGAACCGGATGGTCTCCACATTGACCCCGGCCGCCTTGGCAAAAACGCCAATGGTCAGATTCTCAAAATTAATTTGCATATCGCTTGACTCCGTACATAACTACGGAAGTAAGCTTAAGCTATCCAAACCAAATTTGAAAGGACAAGCGTATGTCTGAACCACAAAAGTCTGAACCACAAAACGGGCGCGGCGCGCTCTTCGCCGGTGGGCTGGCCGCCATTCTTGCGTCGGCCTGCTGCCTGGGGCCGCTGGTTTTGATCGCCTTGGGGTTCAGCGGGGCATGGATCGGCAACCTGACGGTGCTGGAACCCTATCGCCCGATCTTCATCGGCGCAGCGCTGGTCGCGCTGTTTTTCGCCTGGCGGCGCATCTACCGCCCGGCGCAAGCCTGCAAACCGGGTGAGGTCTGCGCGATTCCCCAAGTGCGAGCTACTTACAAGCTCATTTTCTGGATCGTGGCCGCGCTGGTCCTGGTCTCGCTCGGATTTCCCTACGTCATGCCATTTTTCTATTAATCACAGGAGTTCATCATGAAAAAACTGTTTGCCGCCCTCGCCCTCGCTGCCGTTGTTGCCCCCGTGTGGGCCGCCACCCAGACCGTCACGCTGTCCGTGCCTGGCATGACCTGCGCCTCTTGCCCGATCACTGTCAAGCACGCGCTTTCCAAGGTTGAGGGCGTGAGCAAGACCGACGTAAGTTTCGACAAGCGCCAGGCCGTCGTCACCTTCGACGATGCCAAGACCAACGTCCAGAAGTTGACCAAGGCGACCGAGGACGCGGGCTATCCGTCCAGCCTCAAACGCTGATCCGTTAACCGAACTCGGGAGCGACACATGGGACTCATCACGCGCATCGCTGGCAAAACCGGCGCGCTCGGCAGCGTCGTTTCCGCGATGGGCTGCGCCGCCTGTTTTCCTGCCATCGCCAGCTTTGGCGCGGCCATCGGACTGGGCTTCTTGAGCCAGTACGAGGGGCTATTCATTGGCATCCTGCTGCCGATGTTCGCCGGCATCGCGTTACTCGCCAATGCTATCGCTTGGCTCAATCATCGACAGTGGCGACGCACGGCGCTCGGCACGATAGGCCCGATCTTGGTGCTGGCAGCGGTGTTTTTAATGCGGGCTTACGGCTGGCAGAGCGGTGGACTGCTCTATGTCGGCCTGGCCTTGATGGTTGGGGTGTCGGTCTGGGATTTCATCTCGCCAGCACATCGCCGCTGCGGGCCGGACAGCTGTGAATTGCCAGAACAACGTGGCTGACGGCAACAGCCGTAGCCACCACAGAAAAGGAAAAATACATGACCACCCTGAAAATCACCGGGATGACCTGCGACTCGTGCGCGGCTCACGTCAAGGAAGCCTTGGAGAAAGTGCCCGGCGTGCAATCGGCGCTGGTGTCCTATCCGAAGGGCACAGCGCAACTCGCCATTGAGGCGGGCACGTCATCGGATGCGCTGACTACCGCCGTGGCCGGACTGGGCTACGAGGCAACGCTTGCCGATGCGCCACCGACGGACAACCGCGCCGGCCTGCTCGACAAGATGCGCGGCTGGATAGGGGCCGCTGATAAGCCCAGTGGCAACGAACGCCCGTTGCAGGTCGTCGTCATTGGTAGCGGTGGAGCCGCGATGGCGGCAGCACTGAAGGCCGTCGAGCAAGGCGCGCAGGTCACGCTGATTGAGCGCGGCACCATCGGCGGCACCTGCGTCAACGTCGGTTGTGTGCCGTCCAAGATCATGATCCGCGCCGCCCACATCGCCCATCTGCGCCGGGAAAGCCCATTCGACGGCGGCATGCCACCCACACCGCCGACGATCTTGCGCGAGCGGCTGCTGGCCCAGCAGCAGGCCCGTGTCGAAGAACTCCGTCATGCCAAGTACGAAGGCATCCTGGACGGCAATTCAGCCATCACCGTTCTGCACGGTGAAGCGCGTTTCAAGGACGACCAGAGCCTTATCGTTAGTTTGAACGAGGGTGGCGAGCGCGTCGTGATGTTCGACCGCTGCCTGGTCGCCACGGGTGCCAGCCCGGCGGTCCCGCCGATTCCGGGCTTGAAAGAGTCACCCTACTGGACTTCCACCGAGGCCCTGGCGAGCGACACCATTCCCGAACGCCTTGCCGTAATCGGCTCGTCGGTGGTGGCGCTGGAGCTGGCGCAAGCCTTTGCCCGGCTGGGCAGCAAGGTCACGGCCCTGGCGCGCAATACCTTGTTCTTCCGTGAAGACCCGGCCATCGGCGAGGCGGTGACAGCCGCTTTCCGTGCCGAGGGCATCGAGGTGCTGGAGCACACGCAAGCCAGCCAGGTCGCCCATATGGACGGTGAATTCGTGCTGACCACCACGCACGGTGAATTGCGCGCCGACAAGCTGCTGGTCGCCACCGGCCGGACACCGAACACGCGCAGCCTGGCATTGGAAGCGGCGGGGGTAGCCGTCAATGCGCAGGGGGCCATCGTCATCGACAAGGGCATGCGCACCAGTAGCCCGAACATCTACGCGGCCGGCGACTGCACCGACCAGCCGCAGTTCGTCTATGTGGCGGCAGCGGCCGGCACTCGTGCGGCGATCAACATGACTGGCGGCGATGCGGCCCTGGACCTGACCGCAATGCCGGCCGTGGTGTTCACCGACCCGCAGGTCGCCACCGTGGGCTACAGCGAGGCGGAAGCACATCACGACGGGATCGAGACCGACAGTCGCCTGCTAACACTGGATAACGTGCCGCGTGCGCTTGCCAACTTCGACACACGCGGCTTCATCAAGCTGGTCATCGAGGAAGGTAGCGGACGGCTCATCGGCGTGCAAGCGGTGGCCCCGGAAGCGGGTGAACTGATCCAGACGGCGGTGCTCGCCATTCGCAACCGTATGACCGTGCAGGAACTGGCCGACCAATTGTTCCCCTACCTGACCATGGTCGAAGGGCTGAAGCTCGCGGCGCAGACCTTCAGCAAGGACGTGAAGCAGCTTTCGTGCTGCGCCGGATGAGGAAAAGGAGGTGTTCAATGAGCGCCTACACAGTGTCCCGGCTGGCCCTTGATGCCGGGGTGAGCGTGCATATCGTGCGCGACTACCTGCTGCGCGGATTGCTACGGCCGGTCGCGTACACCACGGGCGGCTACGGCTTGTTCGATGACACCGCGTTGCAACGGCTGCGCTTTGTACGGGCTGCCTTCGAAGCGGGTATCGGCCTGGACGCACTGGCGCGGCTGTGCCGGGCGCTGGATGCTGCGGACGGTGACGGTGCGTCTGCGCAGCTTGCCGTGTTGCGGCAACTCGTCGAGCGTCGGCGCGAGGCCCTGGCCAGCCTCGAAATGCAACTGGCCGCCATGCCAACCGAACCGGCACAGCACGCGGAGAGTCTGCCATGAACAGCCCAGAGCACTTGCCGTCTGAGACGCACAAACCGATCACCGGCTACTTGTGGGGCGCGCTGGCCGTGCTCACCTGTCCCTGCCATTTGCCGATTCTCGCCATTGTGCTAGCCGGCACGACGGCCGGCGCGTTCATCGGGGAGCACTGGGGTATTGCAGCCCTCACGCTGACCGGCTTGTTTGTCGGGGTCTGACGCTCAGTGGAACGAAAACTCACGTTAAGGGATTTTGGTCATGAGATTATCAAAAAGGATCTTCACCTAGATCCTTTTAAATTAAAAATGAAGTTTTAAATCAATCTAAAGTATATATGAGTAAACTTGGTCTGACAGTTACCAATGCTTAATCAGTGAGGCACCTATCTCAGCGATCTGTCTATTTCGTTCATCCATAGTTGCCTGACTCCCCGTCGTGTAGATAACTACGATACGGGAGGGCTTACCATCTGGCCCCAGTGCTGCAATGATACCGCGAGACCCACGCTCACCGGCTCCAGATTTATCAGCAATAAACCAGCCAGCCGGAAGGGCCGAGCGCAGAAGTGGTCCTGCAACTTTATCCGCCTCCATCCAGTCTATTAATTGTTGCCGGGAAGCTAGAGTAAGTAGTTCGCCAGTTAATAGTTTGCGCAACGTTGTTGCCATTGCTGCAGGCATCGTGGTGTCACGCTCGTCGTTTGGTATGGCTTCATTCAGCTCCGGTTCCCAACGATCAAGGCGAGTTACATGATCCCCCATGTTGTGCAAAAAAGCGGTTAGCTCCTTCGGTCCTCCGATCGTTGTCAGAAGTAAGTTGGCCGCAGTGTTATCACTCATGGTTATGGCAGCACTGCATAATTCTCTTACTGTCATGCCATCCGTAAGATGCTTTTCTGTGACTGGTGAGTACTCAACCAAGTCATTCTGAGAATAGTGTATGCGGCGACCGAGTTGCTCTTGCCCGGCGTCAACACGGGATAATACCGCGCCACATAGCAGAACTTTAAAAGTGCTCATCATTGGAAAACGTTCTTCGGGGCGAAAACTCTCAAGGATCTTACCGCTGTTGAGATCCAGTTCGATGTAACCCACTCGTGCACCCAACTGATCTTCAGCATCTTTTACTTTCACCAGCGTTTCTGGGTGAGCAAAAACAGGAAGGCAAAATGCCGCAAAAAAGGGAATAAGGGCGACACGGAAATGTTGAATACTCATACTCTTCCTTTTTCAATATTATTGAAGCATTTATCAGGGTTATTGTCTCATGAGCGGATACATATTTGAATGTATTTAGAAAAATAAACAAATAGGGGTTCCGCGCACATTTCCCCGAAAAGTGCCACCTGACGTCTAAGAAACCATTATTATCATGACATTAACCTATAAAAATAGGCGTATCACGAGGCCCTTTCGTCTTCAAGAATTTTATAAACCGTGGAGCGGGCAATACTGAGCTGATGAGCAATTTCCGTTGCACCAGTGCCCTTCTGATGAAGCGTCAGCACGACGTTCCTGTCCACGGTACGCCTGCGGCCAAATTTGATTCCTTTCAGCTTTGCTTCCTGTCGGCCCTCATTCGTGCGCTCTAGGATCCTCCGGCGTTCAGCCTGTGCCACAGCCGACAGGATGGTGACCACCATTTGCCCCATATCACCGTCGGTACTGATCCCGTCGTCAATAAACCGAACCGCTACACCCTGAGCATCAAACTCTTTTCATGATATATCTCCCAATTTGTGTAGGGCTTATTATGCACGCTTAAAAATAATAAAAGCAGACTTGACCTGATAGTTTGGCTGTGAGCAATTATGTGCTTAGTGCATCTAACGTTCAAGGTGAGCGGACTCGCGCGGCTTTATGCGCGAGGTCCGCTCGAGCGCAGGGTTATGCATCTGCTCTCGATGACGCCACATATCATTTGTTACCCATCAACACGGGTAATTCCACGAGAATATCCTCTCGTGCTTTAGACCCGCCGGGAATATCGGACTTTTCCTTTCCTATTTCCAATCGGGCGAAAACAACTTGCCGTCCGTTTTTTTCAGCCCAGCCCACGAACCAGCCCTGCGGACGACTTTCATTTATCTTGCCGTTATTGTCCCGAAGCCAGCCGCTGCCGCTTTTTCCATGTACAGCCCATCCTTCGGCTGCCTGGTACTGCGGGATTGTGGCATACGCCATGTCATAAGCCGCTTCGGATACAGGCAGCTTATGCGCGACAAAGCGTAGAAGAAACTGAATTTGCTCCTTGGGAGATATGGTGAGCGACGACATCAGCCATGACTGGGTCAAGCCGTTATGCTTCCCCGAGTCACCGGAAACATCTTGATTACCGTACTCAAATTTCTTTACGTATTCCGTGAACCGATCAACTCCCAGACGGCTTGTTAATTGCTGCGAGAACCAGACAACAGAGTCGCTTTGCCATAGCGCCGGATAGACTTGTTTGTATGTGCGATCTCTCGGAGACGGGTTGTATTCCGGCTTCAATTCCCACGTAGGTGATTTTGGCGACTGCAAGATTCCACTATCAAACCCCATGATTGCCAATGGAAGTTTAAAAGACGAGCACGGAGACACACGACGGGCACATTCTCCGGTCTCATATAAGGTATTTCCGGTAATGGCGTCTGCGATGATGGTGCATTTAAGCGTTTCAACCTCATCAGAAGCCACGGAACTGATTGGGAGAGTGGCGGAAACGAACACCAACATATGCAGCAGCAAAATTTTTTTCATCAAGGTATCCTTCATTGCTCCGCTGTGCGCTTAATAGGTGCATAACTTTGTTTTAGACATTATTTGCCGACTACCTTGGTGATCTCGCCTTTCACGTAGTGAACAAATTCTTCCAACTGATCTGCGCGCGAGGCCAAGCGATCTTCTTGTCCAAGATAAGCCTGCCTAGCTTCAAGTATGACGGGCTGATACTGGGCCGGCAGGCGCTCCATTGCCCAGTCGGCAGCGACATCCTTCGGCGCGATTTTGCCGGTTACTGCGCTGTACCAAATGCGGGACAACGTAAGCACTACATTTCGCTCATCGCCAGCCCAGTCGGGCGGCGAGTTCCATAGCGTTAAGGTTTCATTTAGCGCCTCAAATAGATCCTGTTCAGGAACCGGATCAAAGAGTTCCTCCGCCGCTGGACCTACCAAGGCAACGCTATGTTCTCTTGCTTTTGTCAGCAAGATAGCCAGATCAATGTCGATCGTGGCTGGCTCGAAGATACCTGCAAGAATGTCATTGCGCTGCCATTCTCCAAATTGCAGTTCGCGCTTAGCTGGATAACGCCACGGAATGATGTCGTCGTGCACAACAATGGTGACTTCTACAGCGCGGAGAATCTCGCTCTCTCCAGGGGAAGCCGAAGTTTCCAAAAGGTCGTTGATCAAAGCTCGCCGCGTTGTTTCATCAAGCCTTACGGTCACCGTAACCAGCAAATCAATATCACTGTGTGGCTTCAGGCCGCCATCCACTGCGGAGCCGTACAAATGTACGGCCAGCAACGTCGGTTCGAGATGGCGCTCGATGACGCCAACTACCTCTGATAGTTGAGTCGATACTTCGGCGATCACCGCTTCCCTCATGATGTTTAACGTTTGACATGAGGGGCGGCCAAGGGCGCCAGCCCTTGGACGTCCCCCTCGATGGAAGGGTTAGGCAACACTGCGTGTTCGCTCGAATGCCTGGCGTGTTTGAACCATGTACACGGCTGGACCATCTGGGGTGGTTACGGTACCTTGCCTCTCAAACCCCGCTTTCTCGTAGCATCGGATCGCTCGCAAGTTGCTCGGCGACGGGTCCGTTTGGATCTTGGTGACCTCGGGATCATTGAACAGCAACTCAACCAGAGCTCGAACCAGCTTGGTTCCCAAGCCTTTGCCCAGTTGTGATGCATTCGCCAGTGACTGGTCTATTCCGCGTACTCCTGGATCGGTTTCTTCTTCCCACCATCCGTCCCCGCTTCCAAGAGCAACGTACGACTGGGCATACCCAATCGGCTCTCCATTCAGCATTGCAATGTATGGAGTGACGGACTCTTGCGCTAAAACGCTTGGCAAGTACTGTTCCTGTACGTCAGCAAGTGTCGGGCGTGCTTCTTCTCCGCCCCACCACTCGACGATATGAGATCGATTTAGCCACTCATAGAGCATCGCAAGGTCATGCTCAGTCATGAGGCGCAGTGTGACGGAATCGTTGCTGTTGGTCACGATGCTGTACTTTGTGATGCCTAACTTTGTTTGGAAATGTTGAATACTCATACTCTTCCTTTTTCAATATTATTGAAGCATTTATCAGGGTTATTGTCTCATGAGCGGATACATATTTGAATGTATTTAGAAAAATAAACAAATAGGGGTTCCGCGCACATTTCCCCGAAAAGTGCCACCTGACGTCTAAGAAACCATTATTATCATGACATTAACCTATAAAAATAGGCGTATCACGAGGCCCTTTCGTCTTCAAGAATTTTATAAACCGTGGAGCGGGCAATACTGAGCTGATGAGCAATTTCCGTTGCACCAGTGCCCTTCTGATGAAGCGTCAGCACGACGTTCCTGTCCACGGTACGCCTGCGGCCAAATTTGATTCCTTTCAGCTTTGCTTCCTGTCGGCCCTCATTCGTGCGCTCTAGGATCCTCCGGCGTTCAGCCTGTGCCACAGCCGACAGGATGGTGACCACCATTTGCCCCATATCACCGTCGGTACTGATCCCGTCGTCAATAAACCGAACCGCTACACCCTGAGCATCAAACTCTTTTATCAGTTGGATCATGTCGGCGGTGTCGCGGCCAAGACGGTCGAGCTTCTTCACCAGAATGACATCACCTTCCTCCACCTTCATCCTCAGCAAATCCAGCCCTTCCCGATCTGTTGAACTGCCGGATGCCTTGTCGGTAAAGATGCGGTTAGCTTTTACCCCTGCATCTTTGAGCGCTCTGATCTGAATATCGAGGGACTGCTGGCTGGTTGAGACCCGCGCATAACCAAAAATTCGCATAAAAATGTACCTTAAATCGAATATCAGACACGATGTGTCTATTATGCCAAAATGACGATTTAATGGACACTCAAACGAAGCCGTTTTACTATGTCTGATAATTTATAACATTTCGTACGGTTGGAAAAATGTTACTAAATGCCCGTCAGGCAGGGAGGCCGATATGCCCGTTGACTTTCTGACCACTGAGCAGACTGAAAGCTATGGCAGATTCACCGGTGAACCGGATGAGCTTCAGCTGGCACGATATTTTCACCTTGATGAAGCAGACAAGGAATTTATCGGAAAAAGCAGAGGTGATCACAACCGTCTGGGCATTGCCCTGCAAATTGGATGTGTCCGTTTTCTGGGCACCTTCCTCACCGATATGAATCATATTCCTTCCGGCGTCCGGCATTTTACCGCCAGACAGCTCGGGATTCGTGATATCACCGTTCTTGCAGAATACGGTCAGAGGGAAAATACCCGCCGTGAGCATGCAGCGCTGATACGTCAGCACTATCAGTATCGTGAATTTGCCTGGCCCTGGACATTTCGCCTTACCCGTCTTTTATATACCCGGAGCTGGATAAGCAACGAACGTCCTGGCCTGCTTTTCGATCTGGCGACAGGGTGGCTTATGCAACATCGTATTATTCTCCCCGGAGCCACTACGCTGACCCGGTTGATTTCAGAGGTAAGGGAAAAGGCGACGTTGCGCCTGTGGAACAAACTGGCACTGATACCGTCAGCCGAACAGCGTTCACAGCTGGAGATGCTGCTGGGGCCAACTGATTGCAGCCGCCTGTCTTTACTGGAATCACTGAAAAAGGGCCCTGTGACCATCAGTGGTCCGGCGTTTAATGAAGCAATTGAACGCTGGAAAACTCTGAACGATTTTGGCCTGCATGCTGAAAACCTGAGTACACTCCCGGCTGTGCGCCTGAAAAATCTCGCACGTTATGCTGGTATGACTTCGGTGTTCAATATTGCCAGGATGTCACCGCAGAAAAGGATGGCGGTTCTGGTTGCCTTTGTCCTTGCATGGGAAACGCTGGCGCTGGATGATGCATTGGACGTTCTGGGGTTCTAAGCGGGAATCCCAGAAAATTCCGTCATTCCGTATGATGAAAATTCAGTCGACTCCTCGCTTGACGTGACGAGCGCCAAAAGCCTGCCGCATCTGCCTGGCGCGCTCGAGCTCATCGCCATGCAAATACATCGACGTCGTGGCGATCGACGCATGGCGTAGGTTGTCGCGCACCGCGGTGAGCTGAGCTCCCCGGGCCAACGCATGGCTGGCATGACTGTGACGCATCCAATGAGGCGTGGCACGGCGCAGCTTTTCGGCGGCGACCGGATGATCGGCCTCAATGGCCTCAGCGGCTTGCGTAAAGAATCTTCGCAACACGCACCAAAGGTGAGGGCCGGTGATGCCGGCATTACCGTCTTCCCCAAGACTGCCCACCAGGGGCGTTTTCGGATTCCACCGTTCCCGGCTGACTGGCAGTTGACGCTGTGCCAAGTATTGGTCCAGCGCCGTATACGCGAGCGGCGGCAAGGCCACCTTACCTGGTTTGCCACCTTTGCCAACCAAATGCAGCCAGTGGTCACCGTGCTCGTCGAGGCGGACATTACCCAGGACGGCGCCGACCAGTTCGCTAGCGCGCAGGCCCGTGGCATAGCCGAAGTCGAGCATGAAGCGCAGGCGTTGTGCTGCCGGCTCGGACCAGCCGTAGGACCATTCCAGGCCGTCTGCAATGGCGCGCAGCAGTAGCCATTCTCCCTCGGTAAAGCCTCGCGCCGTATCCAGTGCGGGCCGCAAGGCGTGACCGCGTACCTTGACGCCGGCGAAAGGGTTGGCCAGCACATAGCGCTGCTCGATGAGCCACCGGAACAGCGCCGAGAGCACCGTCAGCGCATACGCTGCCGAGCGTGCGGACAAGCCGCCCGAGAAGGGGCGCCATTCCACCGAATCGCGTGGTCGAGGTGGCCCCACCCAACGCTCGCGCGGGGTCGGGTGCCGGACAAAGGCCCGGTACGCGATTGCATCGTCCGTGGTCAGGGATGATAGCGCCCGTCCGCGTTCGACGATGGCCCACAGGATTAGCCGCGCAGCCTCCTTGCGATAGGCGCGCTGTGTGGCGACAGTCTCGTGCAGCGCCAGCCAGGCCTGCACGGCCTCGTAGTCGTTGGTCGCATTCAGCGTGCAAGCGTTGCGCGGGGCCCGGAAATTGCCCTGCGAGCCGTCGACTTCGTTCGGCAGACGCAACTGCTCCCACGGCACGATGCCGCTGGGCTGAATAATCGGGATCAGGGCCCGGGCGCGCTCGGTGAGCTGCGGATGTGCGGCAAAGAAAGCCTCGACCTGCCGGGCGCCTGTCATGCCGAGTCCCTCGATGGCTTTCCACCAGCCACGCCGGCGGGGAATGCGCACGGTCAGCGCCGAGAGGGTGTGGATACCGTACGCCTGCAGTGCCCTGACGGTCCTCGGAGACAGCCACTGGTCGATGCTGTCGCTGATCTGGGGCTTCGGCGCCGGCAGCGTGGGCAAGAGCCGGATCGCGCGTTCGACGGCACCCGCGCGCCCCTGTCGCTCTTCGGGGGCGTGCTGGAACACGTCGGCCAGATCCGGCCGGTGGCGGCTGTTGGCGAAAACGATGAGCTGGCGGCGGATATGCCCCAGCATCCCTCGCGCTGATTGACCGGCGGCCTTGCGTGCCGCCAGGTAGTGTTCAACGGCCGCGCGAGAGCTGAGTCCCGCGTACCAGCCGCGCAAGGCAGCCAGCGAATCCGCATCGGGAAAGCCGACTGGGGTAGAACTCGAAGCCGTAGTCTGGCCCGTTTTCATATGGACAGGTTGCGATTCGAAAAGCGAGTAACGCGATAATAACGATTATTTCAGTAGAATCGAAAATGCCCCATGTTTCTACGAAACCTCAAGATAGCAAGAACGGGCCATGAGCAAGAAGAACAAGCTACTCAGCGTCCTATCCGACGCCGAACAGGAGGCCTTGTATGGCCTGCCGGAGTTCGATGATGCGCAGCAGCTGGAATATCTGGCTGTGACAGAAACCGAGTTGGCGCTTGCCAACAGCCGGCCCAGTCTTCATGCCAAGGTCTATTGCCTCTTGCAGATCGGCTACTTCAAGGCCAAGCATGCCTTCTTCAGTTTCGACTGGGACGAAGTCGAGGACGATTGCGCTTTCGTGCTGAGCCGCTATTTCCACGGCGAGGTGTTCGAACCCAAGGCGATCACCAAGCATGAACGCTACACCCAGCGCGAGCAGATCGCCAAACTATTCGGCTACTGGCCGTGGTCGGCCGCCTTCCTGCCGCAGCTCGAGCAGCAGGCCGCACGGACCGTGCGGCGTGACGTAACGCCGGGGTTCGTCGCCGCCGAGCTGATCGTCTGGCTCAATGAGCACAAGATTATCCGGCCCGGCTATACGACCTTGCAAGAGTTGGTCAGCGAAACGCTATCCGCCGAGCGCCGGCGCCTGGGCAATCTGCTGGAGCAAGCGTTGGACGAATCTGCCAAGGCCGCGCTGAGCCAGCTTCTGGTCCGTGATGACACCCTGTCGCAACTGGCGGCGCTCAAGCAGGACGCCAAGAATTTCGGCTGGCGCCAGATGGTCCGCGAGCGCGAAAAGCGCGCCACGCTGGAGCCGCTGCACGCAATCGCCAAGACACTGCTGCCTAAACTCGACGTCTCGCAGCAGAACCTGCTGTACTACGCGAGCCTGGCAAACTTCTACACCGTCCACGACCTGCGCAATCTGAAGGCCGATCAGACCCAACTCTACCTGCTGTGCTATGCCTGGGTACGCTACCGGCAGCTCTCCGACAACCTGGTCGATGCGATGGCGTACCACATGAAGCAGTTGGAGGACGAAAGCAGCGCTGGTGCCAAACAATCCTTTGCCGACGAGCAGGTGCGCCGTCAGCAGGAAACGCCGCGGGTAGGCCGCCTGCTGTCACTCTACGTTGATGATAGCGTGGCCGATCCCACGCCCTTCGGCGAGGTGCGGCAGCGCGCCTACAAGATCATGCCTCGCGATACGCTGCAAACCACGGCGCAGCGTATGAGCGTGAAGCCGGCGAGCAAGCTGGCCTTGCAGTGGCAGGCGGTGGACGGGCTGGCCGACCGCATGCGCCGCCATCTTCGTCCACTGTACGTTGCGCTCGACCTCTCCGGCTCCAATCCAGACAGTCCATGGCTTGCCGCGCTGGCCTGGGCCAAAGGTGTTTTTGCCAAGCAGCAGCGGCTGTCGCAACGGCCACTCGACGAGTGGCCCGCGGCGACACTTCCGAAACGCTTGCGGCCGTACCTGCTGACCTTCGACGCCGACGGTAAACCAACCGGCCTGCACGCTGACCGCTACGAGTTCTGGCTGTACCGCCAGATCAGGAAGCGTCTCCAATCGGGTGAACTCTACCTCGACGACAGCCTGCAACACCGGCACTTCTCAGATGAACTGGTTGAGATGGACAGGAAGATCGATGTGCTCGCAAAAATGGAGATCCCCTTCCTGCAGCAACCCGTCCATGCCCAACTCGATGCGCTGACTGCCGAACTGCGCACGCAGTGGCTGGCGTTCAACCGCGAGCTGAAACAGGGCAAGCTGACGCACCTCGAATACAACAAGGACACGCAGAAACTGACCTGGCGCAAGCCCAAGAGCGAGAATGAGAAAGCGCGCGAAAAGGCATTCTACGAGAAGCTTCCGTTCTGCGACGTGGCCGACGTGTTTCGCTTCGTCAACGACGAGTGCAAGTTTCTGTCGGCGTTCACGCCCATGCAGCCGCGCTACGCGAAGAAGGTCGCCGACGCTGACAGCCTGATGGCGGTCATCATCGCGCAAGCGATGAACCACGGCAACCACGTCATGGCGCGCACCAGCGACATCCCGTACCACGTGCTGGATAGCGGCTACCAGCAGTACCTGCGCCAGGCAACGCTGCACGCGGCCAACGACTGCATCAGCAACGCCATCGCCACGCTACCGATCTTCCCATACTACTCGTTCGACCTCGAAACGCTGTACGGTGCCGTCGACGGGCAGAAATTCAGCGTCGAACGGCCGACCGTGAAGGCGCGCTATTCGCGCAAGTACTTCGGGCGCGGCAAGGGCGTGGTCGCCTACACGCTGCTGTGCAACCACATCCCGCTCAACGGCTACCTGATCGGCGCGCACGACTACGAGGCCCACCACGTGTTCGACATCTGGTATCGCAACACGTCGGACATCATGCCGACCGCGATCACCGGCGACATGCACAGCGTCAACAAGGCCAACTTCGCCATCCTGCATTGGTTTGGCCGGCGGTTCGAGCCGCGCTTCACCGACCTCAACGCGCAATTGAAAGAACTCTACTGCGCTGACGATCCAGCACAGTATCAGGCGTGCCTGATTCGGCCAGTCGGGAAAATCGACTGCGATCTCATCCATCGCGAGAAGCCGAACATCGACCGGATCGTCGCCACACTCGGGCTGAAGGAAATGACGCAGGGCACGCTGATCCGCAAGCTGTGCACCTACACCACGACGAACCCGACGCGGCGCGCGATCTTCGAGTTCGACAAGCTCATCCGCAGCATCTACACGCTTCGCTACCTGCGCGATCCGCAACTGGAACGCAACGTGCACCGCTCGCAAAATCGCCTCGAGTCCTACCATCAGCTACGCTCGGCCATTGCCCAGGTCGGCGGTAAGAAGGAACTGACCGGTCGCACCGACATTGAAATCGAGATCAGCAACCAGTGCGCACGGCTGATCGCCAACACGATCATTTTCTACAACTCGGCAATCTTGTCGCGGCTGGTGACCAAGTACGAGGCGGCCGGCAACAGCAAGGCGCTGGCACTCATCACAAAAATTTCGCCTGCGGCATGGCGGCACATCCTGCTCAACGGGCACTACACCTTTCAAAGCAGCGGCAAGACGATCGATCTCGATGCGATCGTCGCAGGCCTGGAACTGGAGTGACGGAATTTTCAGCGGTTCCGTGTTAGCAGCAGTGTAAAACTGACCCACCCCAGCGAAGTAAAACTGATCCACCTGGGCTAGTTTGGCGGCCTTTTCGAGGCCGTCGATGTTGACCCAGGAGCAAACCGTGGAAATCAGAGTTCTTGCCCGACAGGGCCACTCCATCCGGCACATCGCCCGCACGTTGGGGGTCTCGCGCAATACCGTGCGCCGCTACCTCCGCGATCCGTCGGTAGCGCGATACCAGCCCCGTGAACCACGCCCCACCAAACTGGGGCCATTTGAATCTTATCTGCGGCAACGGGTCGAGCAGGCCCACCCCATCTGGCTGCCTGCCACCGTCCTGAATCGGGAAATCCGCGCTCAAGGGTATGGCGGCGGTCTCTCGTTATTGCGCGCCTTCCTCGCCACGCTCAAGCCCGCCCGCCGCGAAGCAGGTCCGGCCGTCCGTTTCGAGACCGAGCCCGGACGGCAGTTGCAGGCTGATTTCGTGGTCTTGCGCCGGGCCAGATCCCCCATGTCGGCCTTCGTCGCCACGCTGGGATACAGCCGCATGACGTTTGTCACCTTCGTACCGGACGAATCCTTCGAGTCCGTGCGGGACTCCCTGTTGCTGGCTTTTGACTATCTGGGCGGTGTGCCCCGCGAGGTGTTGTTCGACAACATGAAGACCGTGGTGCTGGAACGCGATGCCTACGGTGACGGCAAGCACCGTTTTCACCCCGGCTTGCTTCAACTGGCCGATGACCTGGGGTTCCGGATCCGGCTGTGTCGCCCGTATCGGGCCCAGACCAAAGGCAAGGTCGAGCGCTTCAATCGCTACTTCCGCGAGAGCTTCTACAACCCGTTGCTGACCCGGATGAAGGGCACGGGGCTGCTGCTCGATTGTGCTGCTGCCAACCGACGCGTCCGTGACTGGTTGGCAGACGAGGCGAATGTGCGGGTCCACGCCACCCTGAACGAGCGCCCCATCGACCGTTGGCGGCAGGAGCGGGAACACCTGCAACCCTTGCCATCCCGTGTGCGGCGCGACGAGGCCCCCCTGCTGGATAACAGTCTCCGCCCGGTACCACTGGAATCTCTCCAGCACCCACTGTCTGTCTATGACGCAATTGGGGAGGCCTGCCG
>NZ_CP073051.1:0-6219 GCF_001037485.2 Citrobacter sp. MGH105
ACGAACTGCCGGTGGCGGAACGTTCCTGGCGATACTCGGTCAATCTGGCATTTCTATTTACGACTATTTCGCAAATGAAAAAGTAACTTTCGAAGGCGCGGTCACTGATGAGAATTTGAAAGTTAGTCGACCTTCAGATAACTCTTTAGGTGAATTAAAAGAATGGAATGGTCAATTTATAGATCTTCAAACGCGCGAAGGTTCTACAGTTCGTGGTTATCCGCAGCCACCTTTATTGAGGAAGGAAACATCTTCGAGGTACGTGATTTATTCAGCTTCGGCTGACCCGAGACTTCAAGAATGGATCAAGACAAGCAGCCCGACGCTAGTGACTAATGGCTACGTTCAGCAGCCTGATGGTAAGGCGGATAAGATGGAACTATATCGATATCAACGAACCTTCACGAGCGGTGAAACTGTAGGCGTGCCGGAACTGTCGGACAAATTGACTGGTTCAGTCGCTGATGTCGTACCGAAGTCGAAGCTTGAAGAAGCCGTGCCACTGGATGTCCTAACCAATATGGTGAATTCGGTAACTAGAAATATAGAAGCGGATGCAACCTATGATGGCGTGTCTTTTCCCGAGACATGGACTCGCGATCAGGTCGCAGCTGCTTTCCCTGGTATTCGGTGGGTTGATTTAGTCAGACCTATTGAAAAAGATATTCCTTCAATTCCGGTTATTAGTACGCCTAATGCTGATGTCATTCCTGACTGGGGAACTTCACCAGATAATGGGGATCTGTCAGATCCTCAAGCGCCGCCTATCTCGTCAATTATTCAGCCGTATAAAACAATGCAGTCAGACATTACAAATAGCCTTAGCTTTAACATTCCTCGTGGAGAGTGCCCAGTATTTACAGTGAATTTCTTTGGGAAAATTAAATCCGACAATACATTTTGTGAATTTATGAGTCAGTATGCAGGCGTGTTAAGGGTGATTTTTCTTGCTATGTCTTCAATTCTCTCTGTACGTATTTTTCTAACAGCATAGGTGACTTATGTACGCTGTACTTTTATCTGCTCTAACACTGATAGCAAAATTCTTTGTAAAAGGGACAGTAATCAAATTTGTCTTTTTTTCAGCTCTGGCATATTTCGTTATTGAAATGGTGCCATACATAATCACTTTCTTCCTGGGGGGCAATTATTTAGCTGGCATATTTGATCAGATGCCATCTGGTATTTTGTACTTTCTAAATGTGATTGATTTCAAGACATCATTTCAAATTGTCTTATCTGCTTATGTTGCTCGATTTGTAGTTCGTCGGTTGCCGGTGGTCGGATAATGGCTATTAACCTCTATGTCGGCTTGCAGGGCGCTGGAAAATCATATGAAAGTGTCAAGTCTGTGATTTTGCCTGCGCTCGCTCAGGGGCAGCGTGTCGTGTCTAATATCGAGGGTCTTGATAAGGAGAAGGTCTACAACTACGTAAAAAAAATATTCAAGGTCGAAGAGTCAGCAATAGGCGAGCTTGTATATGTTGAAGATGATTTTATAAAGCGAGATGATTTTTTCCCCACTGAGGCTGGAGATTCAGAATATGTAAAATATGGCGATCTTGTTGTAATCGATGAAGCGTGGAGATTCTTTGATAGTGAAAGAACCTTGCTACCAAACCATAAACAGTTTTTCGGCATGCTGCGACATTATGGCTGTCAAATGGCTGTTATTAACCAGACAAATGGACTTTGTAAAAGTCTACTAGGAAGAATACAGACAACCTATAAAATGCACCGAGCTTTCTCAGTTGGATTTAAAACACGCTACTCGATTATAAGTTTTAGCGGTTCCGAAATGCGAAAGCAGGATATTTATAAGACGCAGGCTTTCTTAAAATACAACCCTGAAATCTTCAGTCTGTATAAATCAGAAAAACAAAAGGCTTCAACAAAGCTAGATAAACGTCAAAACATCTGGTCGGTATTCGGGTTGCTACTTCTAACAATTGGTGTGCTAGCTGTTTCAGCAACGTTTTTGTTTAATCGTTTTTATGGTGTTTCACCACAACGAGATGGAAACGTTACAACAAGCACAACACAACAACGACCATCAACAGCAACAACAAATTTTATTGAGCCTACTCAAAAGGCAACAGCATATAGATACGTGGGATTTTATTCGAAAGGCGATCAGAGATTTGCCTTATTAAGAGATGAAAATCAACTACTCGTTATCATTCCCTACTCAAGATGCACAAATGAAGGTCGACGAACCTCTTGTGAGCATGAAAATGAAAAAGTAACTTTTTATGGTGGTATCAAATGAAAAAAATCTTTCTTACGATTGTTCTCCTCGCAAACTCATTCTTTGCGAATTCAACAAATATCGATTTTTCAATAACGGACGCTGGTCTTAATGATGTAATCACCCTTGTATACTCGGACATCTTAAAAAAACCATTCATGTTAGATCCGGCCATCGTAGAGAAACCGCAAAAAGTAACTTTTTACTTTACTAAAAATCAGGATTTCGAAAAAACCTTTAATTCGTACCTTAATAACTTAGGCTACGAGGTAAAAACAAAAGCAGGTGTCGATTACATAAGAGTTGCACCAGAACGGCATTCAGCACCGCCGAAAACCTTTGTGTATGTTTACCAGCCTTTCCATCGAACTGTTTCATATCTCTCGGATATCATTTCAAACTCACTCCAAAACAACTTTTCTACAGTGACCGGGATTGGTGATGGCAATATGTCACCTGGTTCAGTTGCACCAGATAGCGCTGGGCAGCTGCTAAGCAGAACTGGAGATAGACTTGTTTTTAATGGTACTCAGGCAAAGATAGAAGAGCTGAAAAAGCTACTTTTGGAAATCGATGTACCAAGTGATTCTGTTGAGATAACCGGTTATCTATATGAAGTGGCTACAAACAAAAAAAATGGTTCAGGAATGCAGTTGGCTGCAAAACTACTTTCCGGGAAATTTAAAATCGGCATGGGGGCAACGCGTGGTTATAGCAACTTCATTTCACTCTCATCAGGTAGTGTAGATGCCCTTTATGAGCTGTTTTCCACTGACAACCGGTTTACTGTGGTATCTGCCCCCCGGTTAACGGTGGATTCAGGAGAAAAAGCATCTTTCGCGGTTGGTGATGATGTCCCGGTACTCAACACAACAACCATTACAGATGGAACCGTGCAGCAAGGTGTGTCTTATCAGAGTGCTGGAGTCCTCTTCAATGTGTCACCAGTCGTAATATCATCAAAAATAAGACTTAACTTCACACAGGAGTTGTCTAGCTTCGTAGAGACCACAACCGGCGTTAATGACTCACCGACTAAAACAAAACGAACTATTCAGAGTGTTGTGACAGTTGATAATGGTTCGATAATCGTCGTAGGCGGGCTTGCTTCTCGTAAGAAGTCAGATAACAGAACTGGCATTAGTTTCTTACCGGATATCTTTGCTCAAAATGCTGACTCTGATGAGCACACTGATTTAATTGCGGTCATTCAAGTAAGAAAGCTCGGCTAGCGCTCTTTCGGAGCGCCAGCGACGAAAGAGGGATGGTCGGGCTTTCCCTCTCTCTTTCTCTTTCAAAAAATTTACTTTTCTTTCTTAACCCTTCTTCTATCGATCCGTGTCAATCGATTAATCGTGGGGGCCCCTCTGGGGTTCCGATTTATCGATTTACACCTCCTCGACTATCAAACTTCTATCTGGTCGTTGGGGGGGGCATTTCACCCCAACGACCTGATAAGCCCGTGTGCCCTTTAGCACCGCGCAGCGGTTTGGGGTTCTAGTGACACCCAAACTTTGGTATGGGATCGCATACTTTTCTACAAAACCGCACCGCTCTAAAAAGGTCTTTTTTTCATTTTGTTTTTTCCTTTAACCCACTGAAAAAGGCGTCTATCCGGTCAAGGTCGCCATTTTCCATCAGGTATAATGCAACCTGAGTCCAGGTGATGCTTTTCTTGTGTTCAAAGCTGAGTTCAATTGCTTTTTGTTCCAGCCGTTGTTTAGTCGATAACGGCACTCGCATTGAGATGGTTTTGTTCGTATTCATGAATCCTCCTGGCATTACTCTACAGCAGAGTAGCAGTTGCATAAATAATAGAATATGTGTATACGTATATACAGGGATTCAGGGATACGGTTAAGGTGCTAAATAAATGTACTTTTTTGATTGGCTAGACATCTCTCAAGATTTTGGTGCGGATTTGCCGATCATGAGTGATTTGGTTTATCTAAGACTGAATACGGTAACGGGTGAGCACGGCTCTGTGAATCAGCCATCAATTCGCCATCAGGGGAGCTTTTGTGATCAGCTTATGATTAGCCTCAAGGGCTCAGAGCTGCGTGTATCCGGAAACCCATCTCGCTGGGGACGCCTTGATAATCTCTTTGGACATACGACAATTGATCAATGTGTTGCTGTATACAATGGGGTTCTGCGGTCTATGGGCTTGCCTGAATTCACAAAATGCACAAAAACACTGGTTGTCCAGGGTGATAGTAATGAAAAAGTAACTTTTACTAGCAATGGTGCAATGGTGAGAGAGATTCATATCACTACAAACACTGCTGTTGGTGAAGGTAATGTGCTTGATTACATAAAAGCTGTAAGCACTCAGCGTTATCGTAATTCGACGCCATATCTTTACCCGAACGGGCGTTCGGTTGACTGGCGTACAAAATCAGGAAGCACAAGCTTGGTCTATCCGACGGTATACGACAAAGCAAATAACCTGATTGATAAAAACTTAAACAAGATTATTAAAACATTCGGTGAAAACTCAGAAGAGCATAAGTATCTTCAGACATTGATTGAATATTGCCAAATCAACGGCGTGGTTAGATTTGAGCAAAAGTTAAAAAATGAATACCTCCGTAGAAACAATATGCGTTTCTGGGGTATTGCAAACTTTGATCACTTGGAAGACTTACAGAATCAGTTCCTTGATATTGATCAGAAATTAACGGTGACTGCCATGAATTTTGAAACTATCTCAGATCATCTTATTGCGGAAGGTATTGTAAGCAATACAAAATCGAGCATCACAACAGCTATGTATGCATATCTGTGGATGCAGGGTAAAGAATTTGATTTTTCAAAATCTGCCGTGAAAACTCATCGGGCACGTTTGAGAAAAATCGGTATTGATATTGCTATGCCTTGCAATATTTCTCAGTTCCAGCCAGTGGTGGTGAAAAATGTACGCCAGATCGAGCGTCAAACCCTAACCGCACCATCCTGGTATAAGCAACCACAATTCCTCATGGCAGTGTAAGGACAAATTATGATTAGAATTGAGATTTTAAAATCAGAAATTACAACAAGATCATTTACCGCTAATGGTAAGGATGTGACCATTTTTGAGCAAACAGCTTATATTCATCTCGGTGATGACTACCCAGCTAAATTTTCTTTGACACTGCAAAAAAACCAGCAAGCTTATCAGCCGGGTGATTACACCATACACCCTGGCTCTTTGCGTGTTGGTAATTACGGATCACTGGAATTCCAGCGAAATGTGATTTTAGTACCTTTGAAAAATTAACTACCATGATTTTTTCTTTCTGCAATATTGAAACAAAAGCCTGCAATGACTTCGATTTTAATGTTGTCATTGCTGGTAGTAATTTCGGTATGTTCGAAGGTTTTTTATTGGTAATCGGAGCTTTCCTAATGGGCTTTGCTATAGGCCATATTTGGAAGACCATATTAAGACTATAAATACTTCTGGAGAAACAAAATGGAACCAACAAACGCACTCGCAGGACTTCTGAACGCAATTAACTTTTCTGACCTTATTGCAATCATGGTTGGTGTCGGTACTGCTGGCGTTTCCTTCATTCTTGCTGTGGTTGGTGTTAAACGCTTCTGGGCTCTTGTCAAAGGCATCTAATAACTTTCCATAATACCAAGGGGCTCCGGCCCCTTTTTTTATAACGGTGCAACCATGTTTATTTTAGGAATCATATTAGCCCTTGCATTTATTGCTGGTCTTACGATGAGATAATCATTATGACAACAAAAAAGTTACTTTTGCTCGGTGTCCTACTCACAAGCTTTTCAGTAATGCCTTTCCTTCAGCTGGCTTATGTTGGTGAGTCTTTATTCTCTGCTGGTCTTGGTCGACTCTTTGCTACAAGAGCTGCATCAGCTGCTACAGGTGAAGTATTTTCGAAATTACTACAAAGCACGGTTTCTTCATCAAAAACCATTTTGCAAAAGAAGCTTGCTAATATACCCGCAAAGTCAGCGTT
>NZ_CP073052.1:0-4724 GCF_001037485.2 Citrobacter sp. MGH105
GAGGGAATTATGGGCAAAAGTGGCTAACGAACATTTATTAAAGGCTGGGCATGATATAACCATTAGCCATTTAACATTAAAAGAACAAATGAAAGAAGCACTGGAGGAAATGGACAAAACAACCGACCTGGAGGAAAAAATAAAACTTGCTTCTAAGGCTATCGAATTAAATAGACCAGCAATGAAAACTATCAGCAAGAAGGACTGGGGCGATCCCAAATTTCAGGAAATAAGAAAACAGGAACAGGAGGCAAAAAAACAAATATTAAAAAAGGCTAAAAATTTTAGAATTAAAAACACCAGAGAATTAAGAGAAATACAAAAAGAATTAGATAAAAAATTTAGACCGTCAAAAATATATAAATCAATTTCCGAGGCAATTAGAAATTTAAATAATAAAATCACCGACTCAAAATTAAATAATATCCTAAATGACAAATTAGATAAACTAACAAAAGCCATTATATCAATACCAGAAAATAGAAAAATAAAGAGGGAGAAAAAAATAAGAGAGAAAGAATTAGAGGAAGAAAAAAGAATATTTAGAGAAACTCACAAAATGGATGAGTTTGGGAATATTTATAATATAGAGGACGATAAAAAATGGAATAAGGAAAATAATAAACTTATTAAACAGCAAACAGCCAGTAATAAAGCAAAAGCCGAAGAAGAAAGAGAGAAGAAAAAATTAGAGGACGAGGCTAACAGACTGGCTGAAAAAAATAATATTTCACCTAACGACTTTAAGCAAAAGAAAAAGAAAGGGTTAGGTATATAGGGCTATATACTACAATATACTATACTACTCTTTCTTTAAAATTGTGATCCTTGCTGGCTCAATATTTCCTTTTGAAATTTCAACGGCTTCACGAACCGAAGCCATTAGCATTTTAAAGAATTTACTCTTTTTATTACGATTTCTTTTTTTAGGCTTCTGTTTCTTTTTCATTACCACACCTCAAACATATCAGCAAAATCATTAATTTCCACTATCTCAATAGTAGGTTTTTCAATTTCAAATGTTGCCCAAAGCGATCCCCATTCGTCATAATACAGACCTTTTTCTTCTTTAAGATAACCAACCCTTTTTAAACTTTCAATAGTATTATTAATTCGCTTTTTCCTGTCTTCCTGAATTAATAATAATCTACCTATTTTAGACTCGATCAACATATTATCTTCATTAAATAACTTATCTTCTAATTTAGATATTTCCCTTTTAGTGTCATTATAGAACTTAATATAATCACTATATATAGTTAAATATAATTGCTGGAAATTATAGGCTTTTGCTTCCAATGCCTCTAATAAATAACCCTCATTATCTTTTTTATTTTCGAGTTTATAATCACCCTTTTTAAATATGACTTTATTAACCTGATAATTTTGTCCCAATCTTTCCTCTATTTTTGCTTTTTCGATTTCATAATCAAATGGATCTTTTTTAATTTCACTTAAATATTTTTTAAAAATTCCGACGGGTGTTATCATTCGACAACCTTTTATTTGCTTATCAAATTCAAAAAACCAATCGTCATTTTTTCCCTTTTTATGGTCTAAAATATCACTACCTTTGACGGAATATTTTAGAACATAATTTATAATCGCTTCACCCGAATTTTTAATATTCTTGTTTGTGATTTCAATTTTCTTTTCTTTATCCATAGCTCTTACAACGTCCACGATTGGGAACCCACGAGGATAGTCGATTGGATTATACGGATACCCTGCCCTATCACACTCATAAGCCAGGCAATCCCCCCAATCTTTCCCCCAATCTTCTTGATTTACATAGTATTTTTTACCGTAATTCCCTTTTACCATTAACAAAAAATGAAAGTGGGGATGGCATTCGTCTGCCCCAGATTTTCCCCTTGTGATCTCCGTCGAACGGATACCGCCAAGAATAAAATTTTTATATTTTTTCATTTTAAAAAGTCTATTTGCTGCTTTATTCATTACCGATAAAACGACCCTTAAATCTGTTATTTTTGGGTTTTTAATCGTGAATGTCGCAAATAAATATTTTGCATTTGGATAGTTTTCTTCCAGTTTTGGAAAAATAGCCTCATTTTTTTTCTGCCAGATATAAGCCTTAATTCTTTGGCATTCCTGGCAATGGCGACCTTTGCAACGGTGAGTATATAAGGTTTGAGCCTGTCCGTTAACTGTGGCGATATAACGAAAAGAAGAACACTTTAAAGACCTTTCAGCCCTTTTAGTTAATGTCTCGTCTTGTAGATCTTCGCCTTTGTCTTTCATAGACAAAGCAATATTAAAGGTCTCTTTTTTTCTTTCTGTTATTCGTTCACCGTTTACACTGGCAAACTCTTTTAGATTATCCGGTCTATTGACAGACCTACTTTTATTAATTAGACTTGTCCCTGTAAACATATTAAGAAATACCCCGTATTGTATGAATCTAGACAATTCCAACTTTACGGGGTTTTTTCTTTTTGTCAAATCAGTCAAGCACTTATCAGATCTACCTCCAAAACTTCCCCCACCGCCAAAAGTCGATACCGTCCCATTTTTTCCGTGTTTTTATGCCGTTACGGTTAGACCCGTCCCATTTTTCACACCAAAAAACCGGTGTTCTAAATGTTCCGTCCCAAATCTTCCGTTTGTCGGATAGTTTTAAAAGGTGTCGTCCCATTTTTTGGGGTGTTTTCTGGCGATCTTGAAGGTGCTGTCCCATATCTGGGGAATTGATTATTTTTTGTTCTAAAATTCTTTAGCAAAAAGTGCTATTTACCCCCCTTGAAAACTGCTAAAAAAATGGGGTTAAAGCCAGTAATGACGGGGCTTTCAGGGGAGTTTTAGAGGCTAAGTTTTGCCTCCATTTGTTTCTTACTAAACAAGGGGAGGGGTCGCCTTCGGCAACCTCAAACCAAACCCCTAAAACCAAAGGCAACCCCTACCGGGGCAATGGTATAGGTATATAACTTAGTTATGCAATCCTGGACGAATGAACAACATTTAAAGACGGCTTAACAGGTAGAAGGCTCACTTTGTTCACCTTCTACCTTTGCCAAGTGTGTATTGATTGGAGAGCCGTACAAGTACAAAATCGGAACCCTTAAAAGGGAACCCCCGATTTTCTCCTTGACGGTTTAACATTGGAGGGAAAATTCTATTTTTTCTTTAAAAGATCTAAACCTGCTTTTTTATATAACTCTACATTTTTAGGGTTTGCATTTTCACTTGTAGCAAAGTAAACAGCACCAAGCACCAAAGCAAGATCAACTTCCCGAACGTCGCACCCCATAACTTTTAAAATATCACCTGCAAAAGTATATTTTAAATGATCCGTTTCTCTTTTCTTAACAGTGTAATCTTTTCTTTTCTGCTTGTTTATCTTTGCTTTAACACTATTAAGCTGGGCTTCTAAATATGCTTTTCTTTGTTCTGGTGTTCTCCTCATAATCTCCCCCTCTTTTTATTTTTACTTGAAGCCATAATTTTATTAAGTTCCTCTTTTTCTAATCTAACCCTTTTTAAACCCTCAAAATAATCAATTAAATCACCAAACCCTTTATAATCATAACCGTCAGCCTTTAAACATTTAATAGCCTTTAAAACATTATCTTCAATATCTACCCAACAAATTCGAGTAAACATTTTTTCTATTTTTTCTATGTTTTTAGTATCGTCAACCAAAATAAAAAGCAAAAAATCCATATATCTTTTTTTAGTTATTTTCTTCTCAAATCTATCTATAAACTCGTCTAACAATAAATCTTTATCAGTCCTATATATAAAAGTTAAAATTCCTTTACCGGTTGCCATTGGTCTATTAATGCTGAGTTTTCCTTTTCCCATACTTTTAAAACACAACTCAACGAGTCTTTTATACTCTTCTTCTTCGAAGCCTTCTTTTTTCTCCTTGTATGAACTCAAATCAAAAAAAGGTTTAAATAGTTCCTTTGTTTTATCTGATACTGTTATTTTCCTCCTTACCATAAAAACCTCCATTATATTTAGATTAATTAATAACCATATACCTCCACAATTTACTTTAGTCAAATTTATGTTATATCTAAAATAAGGAAAAGCATTTTTGCCGTTCTGAAAGTTTTTTATTTTGAGTTTACGAAAAAGAAAAATTACTTGAAGCCCTTCTCCGCATTGCTAACGCAACGCCAGGGTTTTTCCCCGTAAACGGGAAAAAAGAAAAGCAAAAACCAAACCCAAAAAAAAATAGAAAAGTGGAGGTTTTACAATATGGCTATATATTATTTTGATGTTTCCAGTGTGAGTAGAAACTCAGGCAAAAAATCGGCTTCGTCTGTTGCTGCTTCTGCATACCAGAACAGAGCCAGATATACAGACGAACGAACCGGCACAACCTACGATTACACCAAAAAAGGGGGTTTATACTACTCTGGCATTTTAGCCCCGGAGAATGCCCCTGAGAGTCTCACAGCTTCACCGTTGACCCTATGGAACACCATAGAGGCCATTGAGAAGAGGAAGGATGCCAGGCTTGCCAAAGACTTCAAAATCTCCCTATTGGTAGAACTAACCCCAGAACAGAACAAAGCCTTGATTTTAGACTTTGCACAACAGGCTTTCGTATCAAAGGGAATGATTGTAGATCTGGCTATACACGATATCGACACCCAACCACATAGCCATATAAAAACAACTACCAGAGAATTAACACCGGAGGGATTTGGTGGAAAAGTTAGAGAATGGGATAAAATGGATCATATTATGGAGTG
>NZ_CP073053.1:0-4036 GCF_001037485.2 Citrobacter sp. MGH105
GAACCCCTCACAAGCGACAATACGAAGTATTGTCTGAGCTTGCTGTTATATAGTTTTCCACTTATATATTAATTAATACATATAAAAATTAAGTCAATAGCTGAATAAAAAATAATCAATTTAAATTTGGGTTTTATATATAACCGTGAACAAATAAAGCCATTTTGCAAATGGCTTTTTTGTGAGGGGTTGACCAACTGAACGAAGTGAAGGCGGTAGTTATTTTTTCGCTTTGGCTTCTTCTTTTGCCAAAACTTCAAACAATGGATGGTATTTTATTAATTTGTTTTCTCTGATTGTTTTAAGGACTTTTAAACTCTCAACCTTTTTAAGACTAAATTTTCTATTAAAATCTCGCAATGTAATTTCTACATTATCAAGCAAAAAATCTTTGTATTTTTGCAAGTTGTTTAATTCTTTTTCTGCTGCTTTTTTTAAATATTCCTTTCTAACTTCTTTGGCACCAGATTTTAAATCTACTTTGTAATCTAAAAATCTTTTTATACTGGATAAAAACATTAATGAAACTTTTATGCCATAGTCAAAAGATTTTGCCTGAATTTCGGTTCCTTCTTCTTTCAGCAAAATATGATATATTGCTGCATATTTCCAACTTAACATAAAATATGTTCTGAAAAATGTTCCGTTTGTTTCCTCCCCTAATATGTGATCAAATTTTTCTTTGTAAACCATATAAAAATGGTCATAGATTTTTCTGCATTCTGGTGAATATGTATAAATTACATTTGTTTTTACAGTTGAAAAGAAATTATCTAATCCCTCTTTGAGTGATTCGATTATTTCTTCCACTGTCCAAGTTGGGACAACTTTTTCACCTCTTTCTGCATAAACAAAATTGTGTCTTCTTCCTAATCCATCATTAATACTTTCCTGATCAAAGTTTCTTGCAAAACTATCAATAGTATTCAAAAATAAACCACTCATAACGATACTTTCAGTTTCAATAGTTTCGTTCTTCGTAACTCTACGGGCTTTATCATTATCATGGATCTTTAACATTGTTTTTCTGGTTTCAACCATAGAACCTCCCGGCATTAATTTTTTCATAAACTGGGAGTATTCGTCTTCTATCCAGAAAATCGGCTGTATTGGTTTTCCGAAATTATCAATTTTCTTTTCTGCTTTTGCTAACTCTGAAATGAATGCTGCCGAACCGTCAGCACCTTCAAAATTAGGTCTAATCATTGGCTTTTCTTCTATATCTTTTGGTATAGAACTTTCAATAATTTTTGCTGATGTGGTTTTTGCTGCACCAGAAGGTGCAAGTATTAAAGTCCAAGTGTTTAAGTAATCCGCTGGGCTTGTAGGATGCTTATACATTATATTGTTATTAACACTAAAAGCACTTAAATAGCTTAAAAATGAAAATATCGGTAAAGCTGGGGGTATGTCGGTTTCACTAACAAATTTAGAATATATCAAAGATAATGGATCTATATTTTCTGATAAACCTAAATTATGGGGGTTTGGTATTATAGGTAAAACATCAATAAAATTTATATTCACTTCGTGAGTTTCTACTTTTGGCTCTTTGCTAATTGCTTCTGCTATTTCGTTCGTTAAAACTATTTCTTCTTCTGTTAAATTAAATACCTTTTTCAATCTTATCATAATTAAATCCTCCTATTATATATACAGTTATAACATAGGATTTTAACTTGTCAAATGTTTACATTAAAAAAATCAGACATTTTTTATTTTGTCGGATTTTAACCCCAAAAAATGCACTGCCAAAAACATACCACCCCCCCCCTGTTTGACACTCTGACATTCTGACAAATCTTGTAAACTATTGATTTTAAAGGATTAAAAAAAAATTTTGTCAGAGATTTGTCAGAAAAAATCAGTACTCTTTTGACAAAGCTAATGACAAAAAATGTAATATATTGATTATAAAAGGAAAATTAACTTGTCAGAATGTCAGAACTTTTCTGACAAAATGGATTTTAAAGAAAACAGGCAATTTTCAGCCCTCATTTGTCAGAAAATATCATGTTTTTTGTTTTGACATTTGTTGTCATGGTTTTTCTGCAAAACATATGACGTTTTCTTTTGTGGTTTTTATGACACTATGACACCTTATGACAGAAAACCGTCCTACCGGACAGGTCAACCCCTCACAAGCAAGAACCAGCCTGACGGCTGGCTCTCACTTGTTCACGGTTAAAGTTTTATCATAGTGATCTAGTAGTGTTGTCATCATATTTTTAATATGGTTTATATCGTCTTCTGTTGTAACTTCCCTGATTTTTGATTTTGAGTTTTTCTTCTTCGATTTTTCGTCTTTTTTCGAATTTTTGCCTGTGTTCATTCTTCCTTGTATATGCTGAAAACGTTCGTATGTATCTTCCAAAAGTAGAAATAATTGAGTGTACAGATCTTCTACATACTCCAAATCTTCCTTCAGTTGTATCAATCGACTTTCTGAATTGCTGTTGTTTTCTTCCAGCTTCTTCAAGTCTCGAACTAACAAATTGTTGTTGCTGATTAATTTTTTCAATATCTCTTGCTCTTGTAGTTCCTGCTGTTTCTTCTGTTGCTGTTTTAGTTTTATATTCTGTATTAATTGACTCATTGTTTACAATCTCCATATTATCAGTGCGAATATACATACTTGAAAAACCATCGTTATTACTAACATTGATAAAATCGCCGTTAGTATATTTATATCCAATATCTTGATCTTCTCTTTGAATACTTTGTCTATTTTCTGATATATTTTTGAACGATGGTTTTTTAAACTTTGATCTATTTCTGATTTCTCGTTTTTCAATTCTTTCTGCAAATGTTCTTTTAAGCTCTGTGAGTTTTTCTCTAACAAACTCTGGATCTCTTGTAGGTTTTGGGTTGAATTCTTTTCTATAATCGCTGTAATCTCTTCCCTCTTCATATA
This sequence comes from Citrobacter sp. MGH105, assembly GCF_001037485.2. Lineage (NCBI taxonomy): Bacteria > Pseudomonadati > Pseudomonadota > Gammaproteobacteria > Enterobacterales > Enterobacteriaceae > Citrobacter > Citrobacter sp. MGH105. Next base: position 2,915 of record NZ_CP073053.1, read on the forward strand.
TATCTCCTTTCAGGACAATGGGTTTATCGTCATCAAACAAATCAGATTTAATTGATATTTGATTTTTTCGTATTCTGTTTATTTTAACACCTTTCATGTTTTCAATATGTTTGATGGTTTGATCTCTATTTTCCAACTCTTCATTAATAATTAATGCCATTATTTCAGTATTAATATTTTCAATAAATTGTTTTTTATCTTCTGGAATATTGGTTTTTGGTTTGTTGGTTAATGTGTTTTTATTTTCTTTCTCTTCAAATGGACTTGATAAATTATTTTCATAATTAATTATTTCAGAGTAGTTATTTACCAACCCACGATCTCTTTTATCTAAATATACAGTGTATGATCTTCTGTCTTGTAAACTGTTAAATGTTAAATAATTTAATTCTACCCTGCCCTTGTCGTTGTGTTCTACCCACATAACTGGAGGTCTGTTTTCTTGTTCAATCCCTGCAAATAAAATATCTTCAAACTCTGTGATTAATTTGGTTTTTAATTCTTCTGATATGGATTTTTCTTCAAATGATAAAACACCACACACGTATGGGTTTGATTTGTTTTTATCTAAAATATAATTTTCAAAATTGATTAGGTCTTGTTTTGTGGTTGTTGATAATATTTTTATGTCTTTCTGTTGTTCTGGGTTTTTCTCTCTCAATAAATATTCAATACTTTTTTTTATATTCCTTTGACCTTTGCTTTTTTTACCTCCTATTATTTTATGATACATATTAAATTCTCCTTTTAATATCTTCTATCTCATTTGTTATTTCTTCGAATAAATTTATAAAATCTTCTGCAAACTCATGGGAAATAAATTTATCAATATCAGTATTTATTGCTCTTGCTATCTGGTTAATATTAACACCTATTTTATGAAGCTGATAATACACATCACCATTTTCATTTTTGGAAATTTCTTTTTTGAGTTTAAACTCTTTATTGAGTATTAACTCCCTTATGGCTTTCGCCCTTGGCTTTTTCAGCATAGAAGCCAGTTCTTCAACCTGTGCAAATTCTTCGTCATTGAAGCATAGCGTGACGCTGTGCTTCCTATGGTATCTATCCTTGTAGCTCACTGTAAGCCTCCTGTGTTCGGTTTTAAGGGGATTGAAGGGG